>NZ_JBIDFE010000005.1:0-125672 GCF_046635605.1 Gilliamella sp. BG3 | reverse complement strand
GAGTTTATCAATCCAACAGAAGCTAAAGAAAGACTACACCAGCAACAACAATCAGACGAAGCGACGGCGATTAAACGCGAATCCGACCACTTGGTGGATTTTTGTAGTTATCTTGATGCGCTTGATTATCCCAATGGTATGTTTATTGGCAATATGGGAATAATGCCCTTTAACCCCCGAAAATATTTATATCATGCTTATATTGAATACATCCGCAATACTGGTTTAAACAATCCTCTATCACTAACGCAATTTGGCACATCGCTTAATTATGCAATGAAAGAAAACGGTAAAGACTACATGCGTAAAAGAGCAAATAAAGGGATGAGGACCAACGTAGAGCTTAATATCAATACTAGTCAAGATTGGCTACCCAAAGCCGAAGAACCAAAACTTAAAGGAGTATAAAAGAAAATGAAATCATTGAAATCACTTGCTGACGCTATAGCGGAAACTTATGTTAATGAAATGATAGCTAAACAAGGTAATACCATATTTACCTTTGTTAATGATGGCGACACTTACACAGGAACTATCACAAAAGAACAATTATCATCGGGGTTAGTTGAACTAGCACTATTTTGTACAGAAAACGGTAGAAAATCTGACCCATTTCATTTTATCGAAGATATGATTAATTTTTATAGTAAACCTTGGCATATAACCGACTGGGGGAATAGAGCTATAAAAATATATACCGAACAATCATTACTACAAACCCCAACGCGCGTTTATCATTAGGAGATTATTATATGGCGACATACTTTCCACGCGACAAAGATTTTACTATTACTTGCAACGTAGAACTAAAAGACTTACTAGAAGCAACTGACAAAGCCAAAAAAGAACTTAAGGAATTAAGTGATAGTGGAGCGAAAGCATCAAAAGGCATAGATAAATTAGAATCCTCAGCAAAAAGCGCAGGAGGAGCACTTGGTAAGCTTACTACTATTGCTAAGGCTGTATCAGCCGCTCTTGTCTCTAGCAAAATTATTTCATACGCTCAAAGCTGGAACGAGCTAGAAGACCGTATACAGAATACAGGTGCTACAGCATCACAAACTAAAGACATTTTAGACCAGCTCCTAGCTACTTCTGACCGAAACGGTCGTACAATTGAAGAATCATCAGAGTTATATATCCGTCTTTCAAATTCAATGGGCGAGCTAGGTTATAGTACACAAAGTACAATATCTTATATTGATACACTATCTAACTTGATGACCATCAATAAAACAAGCGCAATCGGTGCGGAATCAGCTATCAACGCTCTTACCAAAGCGCAGATGAAAGGGAAACTTGCAGGCATTGAAGCAATGTCTGTTTTTAACGCAATGCCTAGCGTATTAGGAACGTTAACTAATTATCTCAAAAAGAATGCAAAATCAACAAAAGAAGCAGAGAAAATAACTGAACAGTATGTAAGACAGCTAGCAACTGATGGCAAGTTATCTATGTCGGAATTTACCGATGCTATGATAGCCGCACAAGAAGAAACTGCTGCGCTTGCTGATAATATGCGCAACACAGTAACCGATGGTATTAACCGTGTTACCAATAATCTTAAAAAGTACCTTGGCGAGCTTAATAACTCAACGGGAGCAACCAAGGTCTTAGTTGATTCGCTTATTTTGATGTCTCAGCATGTTGATATTTTAATGACGGGCGTGGGTGCTTTAGCGGCTATTTATGCGGGTAAATATATCACATCGCTAGCTAGCGTGACTAAACAGAGCGCCGAACAAACAATTGCAAATATTCGACAAGCACAAGCTGAAAAAGTTTTGATTCAAGCCGAAATAGAGCGAATTAGCGAGAACATCAGAGCGTTAGAAGTTCAGAAGCAGAATATTATTCTAGCTCAAACGCATTGTAATAGCTTACGCGCCCAAACATCATTAAATAAACAGCTTATCGCGGTTGAGGCCCAGTTAGCTACAGCAACAAACAAACATGCAGTAGCGCAAACACAGCTAAACACAGCAATAAAAACGACTTCTTTAGCCGCCAATGGTCTAAGGTCTGCTATGGCTTTGTTAGGTGGTCCTGCTGGTGCTGCTATGTTGGCGGCTATGTCGCTGTACCATTTCTATGAAAAGGCAAAAAATGCAAAAGAAGAAGCTGTTGGTTTAACTGGAAAAGTGAAAGCACTTTCTGAACAGCTTAATTCTTTCGCTGATGAAAAATTAGTTGTTATTAAAGATGAAGCAGTCAAAGATATAAAAAATGCACAAGAGCAGTTGAAGTTATTGCGCGTCCAAATGAAGTCAACACAAGATCTTTTGGATAAGAAAACTCTTGTTCCTCCATCTGAAAAACAAATAAATGAAGCTCTTGTCACTAGAAATAAACAGCGTGAACAAGAAAAAGAAATTCTTGACGGAATATTGGCAGCCCAAAAACAAATAGCAGAAGTTGAAGACATACTAGCTTCCCGTATAGGACCAAAGCTTGTAAATAATGGTAAGGAATTAGCAAAAAACTGGGATGACGCATCAAAATCAGAAATTGATAAAAAGCTTGCGAGCATATCCAAAGAGCTTGAAATTGCTAAGTTGAAAGCCAAAGAAAATAGTGAAGCGGCATTTGTCTTGGACGGGCTTTATTCGGCGTTGGGTGATAGAGCTAATGAGTATAGGGAAGACTTAGTAGCGCTGGCACTTGGTCAAACCAACTTTACTAAGTTAACAAATGACCAAGCGGTTGCTTTACAGCCGTTGATAGCACAATTAAGAGTGTTGTCAGCGGAAAACAATAAAATTAAGGCAAGCAATAAAAAAGGCACAACAAAATCATACGCCGAAGAAGTCAAAGAGCTTAGTGATAAATTGGAAGTTGCTAAGTTAGAAGCGCAAGGACTTACTGTTGAGGCTGAGCTGTTATCTATCACACAAAAAATGGGTAGCAAAGTTACAGCACAACAAACGGCAGAACTTAGAAAGCTAATCGAAGCATCACAAGTTTATAAGGAACTTGGTTCATTAAAAAGCCCAATCGAAGCTGAAAATGACAACTACAAAAAATCTAAGGATTCCTTGGATAAATTACAAAAGCTAGGTGAAATAAAAACTCAAGAAGAATACAACGCTAAGCTTGAACAACTTGAGCGACAACATCAGATAAACATGGCTAAAATTAAGTCTGAGGCTGTTGTATCAAAAGTTGACGACGCTGTAGCACAAGTTGACCCAGTCCAAGCTTTGGCTAATGAAAATGCTAGAAAACTCGCTTTGATTCAAGAATTCGAAAATCAGAAATGGATTACAGAAGAAAACGCCATTGCTTTACGTGAAGCCGCCAATCATCAGTACGAACAGAACCGAATTAACGCACAATGGGAAATATGGCGAAATCAGAGCAATGCTAACGAGCTTTTAGCATCATCTCTTGAGGGATTAGCGAGCAGTGCGACAAGTACAATTTCAGGCTTAGCATCTGGCACAATGACGGCGACACAAGCAATGCAAAACTTTGCTAATGTGATTTTGAACGAAGCAATCGGCTCACTTGTTCAAATGGGTATGCAATACGTCAAGAACGCAATTGTAGCAAAAACGACATCAGCAGCAACGACAGCAGCTCAAGTAGCGGAAGCTCAGGCGTTAGCTTTAGCATATGAACCGGCGGCAATGAACGCATCTATTGCCACACAAGGCGCAGCAGCAGCGATGGGCGCAGAGGCATACGCAACAGCTATTGGCTCAATGAAAGCTTTGGGTATAGCTTACGGCGGAGGACGCTTACGAGGCGGTGGCGTTGATGTTGGGAAAGCTTATAGAGTAAATGAAAGTGGAGAACCTGAATTGTTTGTTGCGCACGGAAAACAGTACATGATACCGAACAAAAACGGGGAAGTTATTCCATCCAATAAGTTATCCCGAGGCTCAGCAGGCAGAACAATCATAAATAATATTACGCAAAACATCTCTTTTGGTGACGGGCAAGACAATAAAGAAGCAGCTAACGAGACAGCTAGAATGCTGAAACAAGCGCTCAGAAGTGTAATTCAAGAAGAACAAAGACCTGGAGGGCTACTAAATCGTCGTTGATTTTATAGGCGAATTTTCATACCATTAATTAAAATTTTAAAAGAGTTGATGGTATGAAAAGAATCTTGATAATTAGTTTAGTTAGTCTTGCTTTATTTGGTTGCGGTGAAGATAAGATTACAAAAGAGTATCTTGTAGGTGATTGGCGCTGTATAGATAACCAGTATCAAAAACACAATGTCGGAGCTAATGAAGACTTGGGTGATCCTGTGTCATCTTTGGAGGATCTAAGGACATTTAGAATAATTAATAATGAATTATACCAAATAAACAAAGAGACAGAAAATACTCTTATTGATTTAAGTAAAATTGACTCAACTGAAGATGAAATATCTGATGCTTATAAAACTCATATTGTGAATACTATAAAGGCAATTGATAAAGACACATTTAAATACATAACAACAATAGATATTAAAAATATAGATAATGACACTAACATTATTAACCTTAGAACTAAATTAGAAGGGATTTGCACAAGAATAAAATAACCTACATTAACCACTGGTGACTAAGAATGGCAATAAAAGTAAAAGGTGTTAGAGGATGCATAAAAGGTTTAGATAACACCGTAAACAACATAATCAAAAATAAAGCAGTTAAAGCGATGCATGCTTCAATAATTGTTGGAGCTAACCAAGCAGCGCTTTACACCCCAATCGACACATCTAACTTAGTTAATTCGCAGTATAGAGAAGTAGTCGTAAATGGTACCCGTATAACTGGGCGAGTTGGCTATACTGCCGCTTATGCCGCGTATGTTGCTGACCCAAACCATCCCATGAAGTTTAAGCGCTCTAACGCTAAAAAGGACTTTTTAAATAAAGGCTTTGAAGATGTTGAAGACCAAATAGTAAACATCTTTAAAAAAGAGCTATTCAGCTAAATTGTAGTGTACACTTGCACACAAATTCTGACAAAGATTGGATACCAAAAGCTGAAGAACTAGCTCGTAGCTCAAATTGAGCCACTAAAATAAGACCGCCCTAATTGGCGGTTTTTTATTGAGTGAATACCTAAAGTGTACACTTGTGAATAGTAAATCATTAAGTGTTCACCGCTCAAACCCTTTTATAATAAGGCTTCAAGCAAGTAGTGAACACCGTGAACACTTTTTTATAAAATTTTATTTTTATGGGGGGGGGAGGTATAAAAAATCTAAAACATAATTAACGGATACCGCTCACCTAGATAAATTTTTACACCGTCAAAATTCTAAAACCAATTTTTTTTTAACCTTTCAATTCGGCAAGATTAAAATACCTAATATTGGGGTCACTTTTTGTTTTAGGTATACGTTTAGGTATACGATTCGATTTTTAAAAGTTAATCTTCCAGTATTTTCAGTGTGTTTATCTATATGATTCTGTTTCCCTTGGCTCCACCAATCAATATTCTGCAAGATTCTTTAAAACCCACTTAAAGTATATAAAATTCTCGAAGTATTTGTTAGCAGATGCATGACCAAAATTTTTAGTTATATTATTGTGTTATTCAGTGGTTATCAATGAAAAACGAAATTGATTTAATAAATAAAAAAAATCAATTAATTATTGAATATCTCCAAATATTAAACTCAATTCTATTAAAAGTGCACAATCAATTTTGTATATATAAATATAGTGCAACGATGACATCTACTAAGTGATACTTTTGTGCATAATCTAATAGTGATAGGATATAAAAAGTTAAATAAACAAAAGGTATAAAATCGTGACTTATAAACCTACCCAAGCGCCAAACAAATGTGAGAATATGAACCACATTCGTGCCGAAATAGATCAGATTGACCATTCCATAATTAAATTGCTTGCTACACGCTTTGAATACGTCAAAGCTGCCAGTAAGTTCAAGAAAAATACCACTGACGTACAAGCCAAAGAACGTTTTGACAGTATGCTAGAGCAACGAAAACAATGGTCGAATGAATTAGGACTTAATGGCGAAATCATCAAAGATCTATATGCAAATCTAGTACGATATTTTATCGATGAAGAATTGAAATATTTCAAAAACAAAGAAAATAAAAACAGAGATTTCATTAAAAATATTTAGATAAGATATTGATTTTATGTTATCTTTAAAGATATGAATGATCTCATAAGAAGTAGGTGACATGGCTTATGCAACTAAACAGCAGTTATTAGATGAAATAAACAAAACGGCCAAGTTGTTTATTGATGAGTTTACAGTTTTGTCTGAATCACAAAAAGACACCTTAGTGGAGGGTGTTGATCGTACTCCAGCACAAATGATTGCTTATCAACTAGGTTGGCTTAATTTGGTGAAATCTTGGGATGATGATGAGCTTGCTGGTCAAACACCTGAATTACCGGCCCCTGGATACAAATGGAATCAATTGGGTAATTTGTATCGGCAATTTTATAAAACATATCAATACCTATCATTACAGGCATTAATTCAAGCATTTAATCAGCAAATCACCATTTGGAATGATTGGATTCAATCTTTGAACGAAGACACTTTGTTTATAAAAGATAGCCGTAATTGGACTAAACCTTATCCTGAATCTTGGACTGTTGCTCGATTTATCCATATCAATTCTGTGGCGCCTTTTAAATCGTTTAGAGCAAAAATAAGAAAGTGGAAAAAGCTAAATGCATCAGTTTAAAATTATATTCAATATAATGTAAGGAGAATAATATGGCCTTTACAGAAACAGAACGACAGCAGTTGATGGAGCTTAAATTCGTGGGTACCAAAATTATTGAAAGGCTTGAAGAGATGAAGTTCGATTCTTTCGATAAATTGCGTAATGCTAGTTTAGATGAAATCCTTAACGGAGGTGCATTATTAACAGGTTCAACTTGTTGGAAAAACAGTCATCAAGCAAGAACGGCAATAAGTAATATTTTGAGTTTAGTCAACAATACGTAATATCCCTTTTTATGAGCAGCGAGTGCATCCAACTTATTCAATTGAATAATGATAGTCAATTTTTTGATTTTTAATCTATTTTCAAGACATTTATACTGAAACGTATAGTTACCTGAAACTTTTTTACAAAAATTGTAAGGTTTTGCCGACAATGTCGGCAAAGCAGGAATTAAGCAAAGCCTTTCAAACCAACTACATGCACATGTTCTTGGTTATTGATAACTTTACGTACGAGTTTATAGGTTGTTCCTTTTTCAGGACTGATGTTTTCTGGAGCAGCAATGATTAATTGCATTTCTAATCGTTCACAAAGTTCAAATAGTGTTGCAATTGATTTGGCATCTAGTCGAGCTGCTTCATCTAAGAATAGTAGACGACATGGCAAAATATCTTTATTCCGAAGTCGCTTGGATTCTTCTTCCCAACTTTGAATCACCATAAGTAAAATTGACATACCTGTACCAATTGCTTCACCCGTTGATAATGCACCGCTTTCAGCACGTAACCAACCATCTGCACCTCGATTCACCTCAACATCCATTTCAAGATAATTTCGATAATCTAGCAGTTCTTCACCAATATTTTGAGCAGTTCGTTGTCCCATATCAATATGTGGATTTAAACGTTGATAGAGTTTAGCTAACGCTTCTGAGAAGGTAATACGATTATTACTAAATAGATCTTGATGTTCATTTTGCTCATCGGCAAGTGCAGCTAAAAGAGTTGAATGAGCTTCGCGAACATTGACATTTAAACGCACGCCATTAACTTGACCAAATGCCACTGCTTGTAATCCTTGGTTAAGCATACGAATACGATTTTGTTCGCGCTGTATGGTTTTACGAATAATATTCGATACACTCTTCGAGCTAATTGCCAGTTGCTGTTCACGCGAAGTGAGTTCTTCTGTTAAGCGTGACAATTCAATTTCCATCTGTTCAATGGCTTCAATTGGATCGTCAGTTTTAACAATATCTTGGCGAATTCGTTCACGCAAATGTGCGTAAACAGCGATATAGAATTGGATTTTACGTTCTGGGCGTTTTGGATCTTCTGATAGTCTTAATACATCCCGTAAATGTTCATTGTCATTAACAGCTAAACGTAAGGAACCTAATGCTTTATCTGACATTGAGCGCAATTCATCAGCACTTAAATAAGCAAGTTCACGTCGATGTAAACGCCGTTCAACACTATTTTCTTTAACAAGTCTTAAGACTAAACACCACCCCGCTTTGGCTTGCACTACCTGTTCGCGTAGGTGCTTATAATCTCGCAGTGTTTGAGTTAGTCGTTTTTGTAATTGTGTCATTTCGCTTTCGCACATAATGAGTTGCTTTTCAAGCGATGTACAATGTTGACGATTATTATTTAATTTTTGATGGATTTCATCACGACGTAATCGAGCACGTTCTTCAGTGATCGCATCGGCTTTTACCCCAATTTGTTCAATTTCTTTTTGTAGCTCATGCAACATATCTCGCTTAGTTTCAAATGCACTTTTAAGCGAAGCTAGCGTTTGGTTATATTGATTGTATTTGTCTTGATACTGTTGCATCTGACTGCGCGCTTCTGTTCTTTGAGTTTCGACGACTTCTAATCGAGAACGTAATTTTTCATTTAAATCACTATTTTCATTTAGCATACCTGCCGAGTCTTCATAGCTAAAGTGTGCACGACGTTGCATTACTTCAGTTAAGGCAAAAACTTGTTGGCGGATAGTCTGTTGTTGTGCTTTAACTGTATTGTATTGTTCTCGTAAAGCATCATTTTGTTCAGGATCACTTTGTAAAACAGCTAAAATTGGTTCAAGTTCTGAAACGGTATTACCATTACGACTAACATATTGCGCAGATTCTTGTGCTTGTGCTACTTGTTCACGTAAATCGTCAACCCTATCGGCCAGATCATCATCAGCCAATAAATGCATTTGCGCAACCAAGCGATTTATGGTTGCTAATTGTTCTTTGCAATTAGTAACTTGTTGTTGATTTTGTTTATCAATACTTTCCTGAGACGATAATTGTCGTTCAATTTCAGTGCGTCTTGTCGTTAATTTTTGCGCTTCAGCTTCAGGATCGATATCAAAAGCAACTCCTAAATGTTGACCAATAAATTGCCCAACATTTTGTTCAATTCGTTGTAATTTTTGTAAATCAAATGAGATAGTTGCATAGCGTTCATGTAATTCATCACGTTCGGCAGATAATTTTTCAAGGTGAATCTCACGAGCGGCACGACCAAATAGTGGTACTTTAGGAAAGCTTGAGAATCGCCATTGACGATCGCCCGTTTTGACAAGTACCGCTTTATTCATTTCCTCACAATCAAAAACACTATCATCAAATGATGAAGGATCACCTTCGATAAAATAGATATCTTCAGGGTAATCTTCATCACTTGCGGTAAGGTTTTCTAATTGCTGTTTAACTAATGATAAATCTGGTACAACAATAGCTTGTCTTGATGGACCATATAATGCAGAAAAGTAAGGTGCATCATCAATTGTTACATCTTCATAAATTTCAGAAAGTAATACACCATTAAATCGTTCTGCTAACGAAGACAAACGTCCATCATCGACACCACTAGGTTGATTTAGTTGATCAATTTGAACATCTAATTGGTTGCGTCTAAAACTAATTTGGTCTCGCTCAGTAACAAGTATTCGCTCTTTTTCTAGCAGTTTTTGCATATGTTGAGTGACATCTTGACTATTATTAAACTGTTCGCTAGTTTGTTCTTGTAAAGCGATTAATGCATCTTGTGCTTTCAACCATAATGGAGCTTTTTGACGATACTCAGCTATTTTTGATTGAATTTGTTCAAGCTCTTGCCTAAATTCGATACGTTTTTCGCTAGATTCATTAGCTCGTTCGGCTGTTTCGTCTAATTGCAATTCAAGTTCTTGCTTTAAATCATCTAGTTCATCGTAATTAACTTGGCGTTCAATACGTTTACAAAATTGTGTTAATAACGATTCTGCTTCTTTTTGTTCAAAAAATCGTTGTTCTAGCTCATCTAGTTGTAGCTGTAAATGCTCGGCTTGTTCTGCTTGGTAACATTGTGATGGCCATTGTCTTAATGCTTCTTTAGCTGCCGCAAAAGCGTCACTTCGGGTAACATTGCCGACTAATTTAATCACTAATTGATAAGCACGGTCAAACTGATTAATTGCCGCATCAGATACACTTAATTTTTGCTCAAGTTCAAGAACTTGTTCCGTGATCTCTTTTTGCTTTTCTTCAAACAATTCATAGTGATTTTCAATATTACTAATACCTAATTTTGGTAACTGGCATAATGACTGAGCATTTTTTAACGCCTGTAAGGCCTGTTGGTATTGAATTGCACGTGTTTGTTGAACATCAAGAGCCTGTTGATAATCAGCTAATTGAGTCTTGATTTCGTCAACTTCTTGTTCTGTTTGTTCTACTTGCTCACGATAGGTTTGGTACTGTTCATTCGCTTCAAGTACCACTTCGTTTTGTTCTTCTAACTTTAAGTTTAAATCATCTAAATCTGCTTGATAACGGTCGATTTTTTCCTGTTGACGTAATGCAGTTTGCGCTAAATTGAGGTGATCATTAGCAGCCTGTAAATCGGTTTCCAAATCATTTTGCGCATCTTGATATTCTTTAAGTTCTTTTGCCATTTCAACTTGGCGGTATTGATTGCTTATAAGCAGATCTTGCGTTTTAAACATGTCACGACGCAGGCCAAGTACTGATTCTATATGAACTCGGCGTTCATTATTATGGCGCATATAATCAGCTGCCACATAATTAGTTGACTCAGTAATTAAGTGTTTAAATAAGTCACGATCTGATTGAGTTACTCGAATAGCTTCTAACGTCATCCGATTCTCGCGTAATGCGGCTTCCATATCTTGGAAAGCTTTTCGCACACCACTATTTTCTGGTAATAAATAATCACGTAGGGAACGAGTAATAGCACTTGAGATACCACCATAAAGTGAGGCCTCAATCAAACGGTAATATTTACTTCTATCGGATGGAGAGCGTAAGCGTTTTGGTAAAATACCAAAATCAAACATAACCGAATGATAATCAGTAATTGAGTTAAATTGTTTAAAGATAATGCCTTCCATTGATTCGGCTTTATCTTTTAACTCTGGTAACGATAAAATTCGCGCTTGTTTATCATTTAAACGCTCCGTAACCAACTCTGTTGGGCTTACACTGATAGATAATCCTTGCAATAAAAAAGGCTTGATATCGACTTTTTTGTCTCGCCCTGCTACTTGTTGCAAACGTACACCACAAATAATTCTTTGATTCCGTGAGTTAATTACGTCCAGCATAGAATAACAGACGCCTGGTTTTAATTTACCATGCAAGCCTTTATCTCGTGAGCCTGATGTGGCTCCAGCTTCGGTTGTATTTCTAAAGTGTAATAAAGTTAAGTCAGGTATTAATGCAGTTACAAATGCCGCCATGGTAGTTGATTTACCAGCACCATTACCACCAGATAATGTCGTAACTAATTGGTCAAGCTCAAAAGTTCGTGCAAAAAAACCATTCCAGTTAATTAGCGTTAATGAGTGAAATTTACCGTGTCCAATCATGATTATTCAGTCTCCTCATTAACATCTTCATCTTGTTCTTCATTATTATCATCTAAAATAAGTGCTGATTCGATTTTAATTGCTTCGCCATCTCGAATTAGGCGTAATTGCGCTTCTTGTGCGTCATCACTACTTCGTACATCCGCACCAAAACGGAAAATTGATTCGTTAATGCGAAAACGGCTACTGTCATTACCAACAATAAAAAAAATCATGCCTAGCCGGCGTAGGCGATTTAACGCTGTTTTCACTTTATCAAATAGTTTTTGGCGATCTAAATCTGAACCTGTTGAACGTTGGTTTACTAATTTGAGTAACTTACTCTCATCGGCTAATGAAACCAGTTCATCAAACAATTCTTGTAAGGTAAAAATCCCCTCATGCGCTAATCTCTCGGGACTCAAATACAAATAACAAAGTACTTTGCCAACAAGCATATCAAGTTCCGATAATACTGAACGAGGTATTAATGTTGTTGAGCGAGGGCGAAGATAGAAAAATCCTTCGGGTGCACGAATTAGCTCAACATTATAACGTTGATAAAATTGTTCAAGCTCAAGTTGGAAATCCATTAGAAAAGCATGATGATCAAGTTCATCAATACCAATATGACGGCCAGAGCGTAATAAACTATCCAGTTCTGGAAAGATCGGATTAGCAATTGCTTGGGCCAACTTAACGGGCATATATTTATCGATAGAAGCCTGAGAACTAGCGACTATGCGCCCCATAACTTCATCAAGATGATGTGCAGTTTGTTGTGTTTCGAAATCGTTAGTATCTGTTGATGACATGTGCTTGTACCTTAGCTCCATAATCGTTAATAGGTTTCCATTCGGCAGGAATTCCAAGCCAATCATCTTCAGCAATACCGAGACGAATGGCTTGATCAATAAATAATCTTGCTATATCAAAATGTTGTTCGCGCGGGAACTGAGCCAAATAGCTATGAATGGTAGCGCCCATATCAAGTAGTTTATTTTCTTGCTTAAATACCATTAAATTTTGTTCAATATGAGCAATAATATGTTCTTGAATCTCTTCAATCATTTCAAATTCAAGTTCCGACGGTAATTCCCCAGTTACTTCAGCATCATGTAAAGCCAATTCTTCATCACGCATATCTAGTAAGCGATCGGCATTAGCAAAAGTGAGTGACCAAGGCAAATCAAAGTATCCTTGAATCGATTTTCGTAAGCGTTGTGAAAACACACGATTTTTATCTAAATCAATAGCAGTACGAATAAATTTATGAACATGGCGATCATAACCGATCCAAAGGTCAATCGCTTTTTGCCCCCAACCAATAATGCGATCTAGTTTACCTTGCAGATCCATAACTACATTGTTGATTTTATCTAGTTCTGGATTATCAAGCGTCGCATCTTGTATTAAAAGTAAACTGGCTTGTAATTTATCACCTGCAGCAGCCAAAGTATCTTGTAACTCCCGCAATGTTTGTGATGTTTCAGTCAGCAACCCTTCACAACTGCTAATTGCTGCTTGCCAATCTTGACTTAATAGGGCAGAAATATTTTGTTTAACATCAGCTTGTTGTTCATCCATCACTCGTTGTGTGATATCGATACTATCAAAAATTTCAGCGACTGAATATTTTAATGGAGCAAAGACATTTCGATGCCAATGTAAATCATCACCACCTTCGATGGCTGCATCTGCAGCTCGTTTTAACTCTTGCGCAACAATAGATAACTGAATGGATAAACGCAGCGTTGAGAATTCACGTTGGCGAATATAATAATCAGAAATACCTATACCTAACGGAGTTAAACGATAAATCGAGAAACCGTCTGTCATTTCACTTGCAAAACGTGTGATTAAGCGTTGGCGTACCAAATCATTGATAGCATTATTGGCTCGCAATGTAATAGTGTCTTCACTCTGCTCGAAAATTTGTGAAACATGCCTAAAAGCATCAATTAATTCAGATTCCGTCATTTCACCGTCAAAACGTTCGCTATTTAATACGGCAATAGCTAATAAAAAAGCTAACCTTTCCACAGGCAAAGCGATCGAAAAATCATTCTTTTTTGCCCAAGAGACCAGTTCTGGCACTGATTGGGAAAAATCAATCATAAAAAATCCTTAATTCAAGGAGAACAAAATCGAATCATGCCTTAAAGTTTACACTTCAAGGTAGACACAAAAATAACGCCAATTATATAACAATATAGAGTAAATTTGTAATGGAATTCAATGAAAGCATTAAAACTGTTTTATTTAAATTATAGCTATTTCGATATAGCCTTATAATAATATTAATTAATAAATATTACTCAAATAATTTAAAAATCTTATTTCTTGAATAAAAAATAGATTCACTACTCGCACAGAACCCTATTTATGCTAAAATCAACTTACATACAATAAACTAACATAAGGACGTAACGAAATGCATATCGGTATACCTAAAGAACGGTTAGCCAATGAAGCTAGAGTTGCAGCAACTCCTTTGACTGTTGGACAACTGTTAAAACTGGGCTTTACAGTTTCCGTAGAACAAGGCGCTGGACATGCAGCTCATTATGAAGACCAAGCTTTTATTGATGCTGGAGCCACAATTCAAAACACACAAGATGTTTGGCAAAATGATTTAATTTTGAAGTTTCATGCGCCAAGCGATGATGAAATTTCTTTAATGAAAGAGGGTTCAACCCTTATTAGCTATATTTATCCAGCTCAACATAAAGAGCTATTAGAAAAATTAGCCACCAAAAATATTACTGTAATGGCTATGGATTGTGTACCACGTATTTCACGTGCACAATCTCTAGATGCATTAAGCTCAATGTCTAATATTGCTGGTTATCGTTCAGTTATTGAAGCAGCAAATCAATTTGGTCGATTCTTTACAGGGCAAGTTACTGCTGCTGGTAAAGTACCGCCAGCTAAAATATTAGTTATTGGAGCAGGTGTTGCAGGCCTTGCAGCCATTGGCGCAGCGGTGAGTCTGGGGGCAATTGTTCGTGCTTTTGACACCCGCCCTGAAGTTGCCGAACAAATTAATAGCATGGGAGCTGACTTTTTAGAGTTAGATTTTGAAGAAGAAGCAGGTTCTGGTGACGGTTATGCTAAACAAATGTCAGCGGCCTTTATTGAAGCTGAAATGGCACTGTTTGCAGAGCAAGCCAAAGATGTTGATATCATCATAACAACTGCACTAATTCCAGGTAAACCAGCTCCAAAACTCATTTCGAAAGAAATGGTTGAATCAATGAAACCGGGTAGTGTTATTGTTGATTTGGCTGCGTTAACTGGTGGTAACTGTGAATTAACTAAACCAGGTGAAATTTTCGAAACAGATAACAATGTTAAAATTGTTGGTTATACTGATTTAGCTAATCGTATGCCAGCACAAGCATCACAGCTTTATGGTACTAACATTGTTAACCTATTAAAACTGCTTGCTAAAGAAAAAGACGGTAATATTGATATCAATTTTGAAGATGTTGTAATTCGTGGTGTAACTGTGGTTAAAGATAAAGAAATCACTTGGCCAGCACCACCGATTCAAGTATCTGCTCAACCTCAGAAAAAAGCAGCAGAGCCAATTGTTAAACCAGAACCAAAGCCAATGGATCCTCGCAAAAAATATGGTATTTTAGCTTTAGTTCTCATTGCTTTCTTCTGGCTTGCAAACTCCGTTCCTGAAAGCTTTTTAGGGCATTTTACTGTATTTGCATTATCTTGCGTTGTTGGTTACTACGTTGTATGGAATGTTACACATTCTTTGCATACACCACTAATGTCGGTAACTAATGCAATTTCTGGAATTATATTGGTCGGAGCAATATTACAAGTCAGTGATGATAATGGCTTAACTACGGCAATTGCTTTTGTTGCTATTTTGATTGCTAGTATCAATATTTTTGGTGGATTCTTTGTTACTCAAAGAATGCTGAAAATGTTCCAACGTGGCAAGTAAAGGAGAGCATACATTATGAGTAATGGAATCATTCAAGCAGCCTATGTTATTGCTGCATTACTTTTTATCTTTAGTTTACGAGGTCTTTCCAACCAAGAATCTGCCAAATCTGGTAATATTTACGGTATGATTGGTATGGTAATCGCACTTATTGCAGCAGTTGCAAGTATTAAAGGCGGATTACACTGGATAGTTATTGCAATGATTATTGGTGCTGTAATTGGTTTATATTTGGCTAAAAAAGTTGAAATGACTCAAATGCCAGAGCTTGTTGCACTACTTCATAGCTTTGTTGGAATGGCTGCTGTTCTAGTTGGCTTAAACAGTTATTTAGAACCACACATTCAAAATTTTCAAGGTGGTGAGTTAACTGTACATTTAGTAGAGATTTTTGTTGGTGTCTTTATCGGCGCAGTAACCTTCTCCGGCTCTGTTGTCGCATTTGGTAAATTAAATGGACGCATTAGCTCAAAACCATTATCAATTCCAAATAAACATTATTGGAATCTAGCAGCAATTGTTGTTTCTATCATTTTAATGTTTACTTTTGTTGAAGTAAAAAGTGGCGCTGGTGCAACAATTAGTTTGTTGATCATGGCAATTATTGCATTCGTGTTTGGTTTCCATCTTGTTGCTTCAATTGGTGGTGCTGACATGCCTGTTGTTATTTCAATGCTAAATTCTTATTCAGGTTGGGCAGCAGCAGCAGCAGGCTTTATGTTAGGCAATGATCTATTAATTGTAACAGGCGCATTAGTTGGTTCATCAGGCGCAATTCTTTCATATATTATGTGTAAAGCGATGAACCGCTCATTTATTAGTGTTATTGCTGGCGGTTTCGGTAGCGATGGTAGCGCAGCTAGTTCATCGGATGAAGAACAAGGTGAATACCGTGAAATGCAACCAGCTGAAGTTGCACAAACTTTAAAAGAAGCTCGCTCAGTTATTATTGTCCCTGGGTATGGTATGGCAGTTGCTCAAGCTCAAGGTGCAGTAAGTAATATTACTGAAAGACTACGTGGTATGGGTATAGAAGTTCGTTTTGGTATTCACCCAGTAGCAGGACGTTTACCTGGGCATATGAATGTATTATTAGCCGAAGCAAAAGTCCCTTATGATATTGTATTAGAAATGGATGAAATCAACGATGACTTCCCTGATACTGATGTGGTTTGGGTAATTGGAGCTAACGATACAGTCAACCCAGCGGCAGAAGAAGATCCAAATAGCCCAATAGCAGGCATGCCTGTTCTTGAAGTTTGGAAAGCAAAAACGGTTGTTATTTCTAAACGCTCAATGAATACTGGTTATGCAGGTGTACAAAATCCACTATTCTTTAAAGAAAATAGCTATATGCTATTTGGTGATGCTAAAGACAGTGTTGAAAAAGTACTACAAAACCTTTAAGTATCACTAAAAGTATTACTGCGGCTTTTGCCGCAGTATATTTCTAAAATAGGCACTTAATTTAAATTCACCTTAGCTAAAAAATCGATTATTTGATCCGTTATTTCACGGTGTATCTCTGTCCTTGTGCGATTCCCACCATCTTTACAAATGATTGCTTCTCCTTTAGCCTCTTGCTCTAAAATATCTATAGCATCTGATTTACAAATTTGCATGAAACTAAAATGCGTTGCATCAGGGATAACAATATAAGTTGATAATGATTTTGAAAGAAACTGTTGTAAATAACCAGATTCTAGTTCTACATTCATATCACCAACATCAATACCAGCGCCAATGATTAAAGAAGGAAAAGCAATATTTTTCAAACTATCTGCAGTAAATCCTCTAACTAATCCAGCATCTAAAGAAATAAATGACTTTATTCTCTGATCTGACATGTTTTTATTTAATTGTGGGTTATCCAGTCCAAGTTCATTTACTAACTGGCAAGCTTTTAAATGTGAATGTATAGTGCAATCTTGTTTAAAAAGATCTGTATCAAACCTTGCTCCAGCAAGTGCAGCTACTGTCCAACCGCCAAGGGAATGTCCAATAGATGAAATTTTATTCATATCAATATAGTTTGCCAAAAACTCATCTATTTGTAACGCATCAATAGTTTTACTTAGATCTTGAGGACGTAACCACAATTTAGTAGATTGAGTAATATCTTTATTAAAATAAGTAGTTCCCGGATGATTTGGTGCAGCAACAATATATCCCCTATCTGCCAGTTCATAAGCAAGCCAATTTAAACTTTGCCAACTTCCTCCATAACCATGCGAAATAACAATCAAAGGATGTTTACGATAATTTGAAATAGATGCTGCATTAGGAATGACTTTAGAACCGTAAAAAACGGCATTATCGCCAATAGCTACTGCTCTTTGTTGAGCATCTGTCGGATACCATATTGCAATATTTAAAGGTCTACTGTCTTCTTTGCTATAATAGATTTCCTTAAATCCCACATTTGAATAAGCATAGTTGAAAAAGGGAAAGGACAAAATAAGCGAATAAAGCAAAAAGTATAGTTTAGTCATGAAATTAATTTCTATTTAACAATGTTTCTCTTTTTTTTTTAATGCTACAGTATGAATAACAAAAACACAATAAATAGTAATAGTAAAAATCAGTAATTAGTAGATATTCTTATTGAAAATAATTAATTGCTAAACAGCATGAAACTTTAATATTACAACCAAATTAGGGTTTTGAGATGAGGCATATCGATTAATGACTATCTTTTTTGATTTGTTCTTTATGGTATAGATAATAAGCTCCACGAGATACCATT
The DNA here is from genome assembly GCF_046635605.1 of Gilliamella sp. BG3. NCBI lineage: Bacteria > Pseudomonadati > Pseudomonadota > Gammaproteobacteria > Orbales > Orbaceae > Gilliamella > Gilliamella sp. BG3. The sequence goes on along the minus strand of NZ_JBIDFE010000005.1, from coordinate 107,445 downwards.
CGTAGTTGAAAAATGAGATCTTCAATTAATTTTTCACGCTGCACCAAATCAAAATCAATCGCTTCTGCACCAGCATTAAATGCAATAGTGACCATCGCTTCTGCTTGAGCTTCATTATAATGGTGAGGCATTTGGTTAGCATTATCAAGATAATCCACAAGTTCGACAATAAAGTGTTGAATTTCACGGGCAATAGCAGATCGAAAAGCGGCTGACGTCCCCGCTTTTTCACGAAGAAGTAATAAAAAGACCTTCGGATTCTTATCAATAAATTCAATAAATGTGGTCACCGATGTCCGTAATACACTACCACCTTTTTCAATACGCTTACGTGCTTGTCGCAATAATTGACGAAGCGTTAAACCGCTTTCATCAACCATGGCTAAACCCAACTCATCCATATCACGAAAATGACGATAAAATGAAGTAGCAGCGATTCCAGCTTCACGCGCTACTTCTCGCAAACTTAAACTTGTAAAACCTTGCTCAGCATTAAGTTGATTAAATGCTGTTTCAATTAAAGTACGGCGAGTTCTTTCTTTTTGTTGAGCACGAACACCACCGGTCTTGATATTTTTCATTTGATAGCTCAGTTATAATATTTTCGATTTACTACCTATCTCTAAATTGATTTGTTTAATAATCGTTCTTTCTCAGCAAATACTTTGGGCATATGCTCTCGGATTGTTTTAGCTATTGTTTCATAACGGGAACGTAATGGTGAACCAGGACGATAAATAAGAGCAATGCTGCGTACAGGTACAGGATCAGTACAAGGAATATAGCAAATATTATCACGAATTCGCTCGTTAGGTATAGCAAGTTCAGGAAATAAAGTAATACCGCGACTAGCAGAAATCATACTCCGAAGCGTTTCAAGACTAGTAGCTTTAAATTGTTTATCTTCATCAACTCCAACTTGAAAACAGTATCCCATTGCATGATCTCGTAAACAGTGACCATCTTCTAACATTAAGAATTTTTTACCTTTTAAGCTAGAAAGTTTAACTGTATTTTTGCTAGCTAATTCATCAGTAGCAGGAACAGTTAAAAACATGGGTTCATCAAATAAAGGTAGTTCAATAAATTGTGATGTTTCTTTGACTTGTGCAATGATTGCGCAATCAAGCTTGCCGCTTTCGAGTTGAGCAACAATATTGGCGGTTTGTGCTTCGTGCAAGTAAAGTTCCAACTGAGGAAAAAAGTCATGTAAAACTGTAATGACATGAGGTAAAAGATAAGGTGCTATAGTAGGGATCAGGCCTACATGCATTGGTCCAGACATTTCTTCGCCTTGACGGCTAGCCATTTCTTTTAAAATTTGGATATTACGCAAAATCTCTTTGGCTTGTTCAACTAGCATCATACCAGTTTGAGTAAATAGTACTTTGCGACTTGTGCGCTCTAATAACATTACGCCTAATTCATCTTCTAATTTTCTAATTTGACCACTGAGAGTTGGTTGACTCACATTGCAAGCATCAGCAGCTTTACGGAAATGGCGAAATTCAGCTAACGAAACAAAATATTCCAAATCACGAATGTTCATAATGTCCCCAATAGGTTATCAGTTAATGGTATATACTCAAATAACTTCTATTATGTAATAGTTATAACAAATAACATCAAAAGCGCTTTATAATTTATCAAATTATAAAGCGTTATTAATTATATTTTGTGATACAAATAAGTAAAAAGAAGTTCTGAGTACAGTTTTATTCCATCTTAATTAGCTAATTAAATACACTAATCAGAGTAAAACAAAGTTTATTTTTTTTATTAGATGTTGTTAATATTACTATACGAGACACTATTGTTGATAATTATGTTTAAAAAATCAAATAGAATATTTAAGTCATCTAAAAAAATACAATTTTATTGAACGAAAAAATACCAATTCCAAGAAAAATGGAAACTTATTAGCAATTACTATATAATTGCGCGCTATATTATTATGAAGCAAAAAAACTTTTTGAGGTGCACCATTTTTAAACAAGTTTCACGCTTTTATCGAAAGTTTTTTCACAATGAAGACGAACAAAAAGCTAGCTATGTGTCCATTCCTCGTAATGAACATAATATATCTCGTAAAGAGATTAGTGAAAATGCATTAAAAGTCCTTTATCGATTAAATAAACAAGGGTACGAAGCTTATCTAGTCGGGGGATGTATCAGAGATCTTATCTTAGGTAAAACACCAAAGGATTTTGATATCACAACGAATGCTACGCCAGAACAAATTCAGAAAATTTTCCGTAACTGTCGCTTAATAGGAAGACGATTTCGTCTTGCTCATATTATATTTGGGAAAGAAATTATTGAAGTTGCAACATTCCGCGGTGAGCACGATTCTCAAAAAGGACAAACCAATATATCTAAACGTTCGCAGTCAGGTATGCTATTACGTGATAATGTCTACGGAACCATTGAGCAAGATGCTATCCGTCGGGATTTCACTATGAATGCACTTTACTATAATGTAAATGATTTTACTTTACGTGATTATTGCGGAGGATTAGAAGATTTACAAAAAGGCATTATTCGATTAATTGGTGATCCGCAAACACGTTATCGAGAAGATCCTGTTAGAATGCTAAGGACAGTCCGTTTTGCCGCAAAACTGAATATGAAAATTGAACTAGCTACTGCTAAGCCAATTAAACAGCTTGCATCATTATTAAGAAATGTACCTTCAGCACGACTTTTTGATGAGTCCATTAAATTATTACAAACTGGGAATGGTTACAAAACTTATAAGTTACTAAGAGAGTATGGCCTTTTTGAACAACTATTTCCTGTTATTGAGCATCTATTTGCTAACAATCCAAACAGTTATTTAGAGAAAATCATCGAACAAGTTTTAAAAAATACTGATTATCGCATTGCCAACAATAAGCGAATTAATCCAGCATTTTTGTTTGCAGTTTTTTTCTGGTATCCAATAATTGAACAAACACAAGCAACGTGTATCGAAAGTGGTTTGCCATTTCATGATTCGTTTTCGATGGCAATTAACGAAGTACTAAGTGAACAATGTAAAAGTATTGCTATACCTAGACGCTTAACGAGCATCATGGGTGATATTTGGCGTTTACAGCTACGAATGAAGAAACGGAATGGTAAACGAGCGTTTGCCATTTTAGAACATCCTAAGTTTAGAGCTGCTTATGACCTTTTAGAAATGCGAGCCTCAATCGAAAAAGGAGAGCTCTTGCAGTTAGCTAGGTGGTGGGATGAGTTTCAAAATACTACAGCCGAAAAAAGAATAGCAATGGTAAAACAGCTTAATAAAATAAATAAACGCATAGGGAAACGTTAATTTTTAATTCGCACTTTTATAAATAACCGCTATAATGCTGCAATTAAAATAATCAAAAATAGCTTTAGAATCATTGATGAAAAATTTAACGCCTTCTCTTATTGCTATAGCCGTTACTCTTTTTTTGTATAATAGCTCTAGTTATGCTTTAGATTTACCTAAAACCGTTGTAAGCAATAATCCTCAATGCCTTATAGACGTTCCTAAGTTTGATCGCCCTTTAGTTAATGGAGATATAGATACTTTACCCGTAAATGCTGAAGCTAATCAACTTGAAGCAATCTACCCTAATATTGCTATATATAAAGGTGAAGTATTAATAGAACAAGGCAACCGAACGGTTCAAGCAGACAAAGTAACAATTGATACTCAAGATAGTAATAATAGAATAGTAACATTAGAAGGTGATATTACTTATCAAGATAATTTAATAAAAATGAAAGGCGATAAAGCATCAATGAATCTAAATAACAATGATGCAGATATGATCCCAAGTGAGTATCATCTTGTCAATAGGCTTGGTCGCGGTAATGCAGATAAAATGCAACTTGAAAAAAATCGTTATGTTATTTTAAAAAAAGGTAGTTTTACATCTTGTCCTATTAATGACAGCACATGGGATATTAAAGGAACGACCGTTATTCATGACAACGAGGAGCAATTTCTAGAGGTCTGGAACGCTGTATTTAGTATTGGTAAAGTGCCTGTTCTATACTCGCCTTATTTACAATTACCAACTGGTAATAAACGCCGTTCAGGATTATTAATTCCTAATTTCGGCTATGACAGTATCGATGGCATTGATTTTTCAATACCTGTTTATTGGAATATTGCACCAAATTATGATGCAACCTTTACCCCAAGAGTATTAGAAAAACGAGGTCTACAATTGCAAACAGAATTTCGTTATTTAAACGAAATAGGTTTAGGTACACTTGCATTTGACTGGCTTCAACACGATACTAAATATAATGAAGATAGAGACAATCGTTTTAATGGTAACAATTATGACGACAATCGTCACCGTTGGTTATTTCATTGGAAAAATGATGAATTAATTAACTATAATTGGCGCTTTTATGCAGATACAACTCGAGTTAGTGACAATCAGTATCTTACAAACTTAAGTTCTAAATACGCCTCCCAAACTGCAGGATATTTAACGCAGTATTATAAAATTGCTTATAATGATGAAAGTTGGGATATTATGTTAGGCTATCGACACTTTCAACCATTCCATTCAGAATTAAAAAATTCGCTTTATCAAACTCAACCACAATTGGATATGAATTATTATAATAATGATTTGGGGCCATTCAAATTTAGAGTATTCTCTCAAGTATCTCGCTTCTTGACGTCTGGAAAAAGTAAACCTAAAGCATGGCGAGCACATTTTGAACCAACGCTTAATTATACTTTATCCAATTCTTGGTCATTATTAACCACTGAAACTGGGATTATGGCAACTCATTATAATCAAGATAATATCAATAAAAATATTGAACAATATAAATATTTAGATAAAAAGGTAAATCGCTTTTTGCCTAAGTTTAGCATTGATGGTAAAGTCATCTTCGAGCGTGATGTTCCATTTATTAATGGCTATACGCAAACCTTAGAGCCTAGAGTAAAATATATCTATATTCCCTATCGGAACCAATCTAATATTAGCGACTATGATTCCACTATATTACAGTCAGATTATATTGGTCTATTTAGAGATCAACCATATAGTGGTTTAGATAGGATTGCTTCAACCAATAAAATATCAACTGGTGTAACAACTCGATTTTATGATAATAACAAGGTTGAAAAATTTAACTTATCTATTGGGCAAATTACTTATTTCACCAAATCAAAAACGAGTGAACACAATAATGATTTAGATGAAAACTCCGATACAGGCAGTATTACTTGGGCATCGGATAACTTTTGGCGTATAAGTAATGATATAATCTTTAGAAGTGGCGTTCAGTATGATACTCGAATTGATACAATATCATTAGCCAATGCAATATTTGAATACCGGCCAACTGGCGATAAGTTAATCCAATTATCATACCGATATGCAAACCGTAACTATATTGATACTGTCGATAAGAATCCATTTTATAGAGGCTATAGACAAGATATTTCACAGGCAGGAATGATGACCGCTTGGCCATTATCGCAAACATTCAATGCTGTTGGTTCATATTATTATGACGTTAAATTAGAACAAACTACAGATGGTTCTATCGGATTGAATTATAGTGATTGTTGTTGGGGAACAACAGTACAATATGGTAGAAAATTGACGGACTGGGATAATACTTCTCGCAAAAGTAAATATGAAAATAAACTATCGATTAACTTCGAATTAAAAGGATTGGGTAGCAACCGAGATACCAAAGCTAAAATGCTTAATTTCGGTAAACTACCGTATAATACAGCATTTGAATAAAATATTTTTGTAACTATAAGATTACCAATAAATTTATTACTAGCTGTCTATGCTGAAAAACAAAATGAGTTAAGTGAATATGAAATTATTAAAACTATTAATAGCATTAAATCTAAGCATAACTTTAGGAATTATAACTCCGTTATCTGCTAATGCAGCTCCGAAAGTTGTAGAACAAGTTGCTGCGGTTGTTAATAACAATGTCATTTTAGAAAGTGATGTTAATGATATGTTAAAAACGATTAAAGCTAGCTCAGATCCTAAAAATCTACCTAATGATAAAATACTTAGGCAACAAATTATTGAACGTTTAATTATTGAAAATTTAATTTTACAAAAAGCAGCTAAAGCTAAAATTACAGTTAGTGATGACGAGGTAACTGATGCTATTAATAGAATTGCAGCAGAAAATGGTATGAGTGTAGACCAACTTAGAAGTAGACTTTCGATGATGAGAATAAGTTATGGTGCCTATCGTGAAAGAATTCACAATGATATGCTAATAGATAAGACTCGAATGCATGAAGTTAGATCAAGAGTCAGAATTTCAGAAAAAGAAATAGAAAATTTAGCAAAAAATATTGCTCGTCAACCAGCCAATAATATTGATGTAAAAATAAGCCATATTTTGATTTCTGTTCCAGAAAAAGCATCAAAACAACAAATTGATAATGCAACAAATAAAGCACGAGATATCATTAATCGAGCTCAAAAAGGGGAAAGTTTTGCTAAATTAGCCACTTCATATTCAAACGATGATTTTGCATTAAAAGGTGGTAGTATGGGGTGGCGTAAACTTAATGAATTACCTACTATCTTTGAAGAGCGATTAGTACGAGCTACAAAAGGTAGTATTATTGGACCTATCCGTTCTGGGGTTGGTCTACATATTCTAAAAGTTGATGATACTCGTTCAGAAGCACCAAGAACCTTCACAATTGAAGAGGTAAATGCGCGCCATATACTGATTAAAACAAATGTATTAGTCACCGACCAAATTGCAAAACAAAAGCTAAGTGATATCCGTAAATCAATTACTAGTGGAGCCACAACTTTTGAAGCAGCAGCTAAAGCTAACTCTGAAGATACAGGCTCGGCAAGTAAAGGGGGCAACTTAGGTTGGAATCGTCCTGAAATTTATGATAATAGCTTTAGGACTGCTCTGATTCAGTTAAAAAAAGGAGAAATTAGCCAACCAATAAAATCAGCCTACGGTTGGCACTTAATCCAATTAATTGATAAAAGAAAAGCTGATGGAACAAATGCAATGAATAAAGATCAAGCTTATCGACTTATTTTTAATCGTAAATTTTCTGAAGAAGCCCAAGTATGGATTCAAGAAATAAAAGGTGACGCTTATATTAAAATCACAGGTGAAGATAAACATGAATAACCGTGTTCACCAAGGGCATTTTGCCCGTAAAAGATTCGGGCAAAATTTTTTACATGATGATTACATTATCGAAAGTATTGTTTCAGCTATACAACCTAAAAAAGATCAAGCACTAGTCGAAATCGGTCCTGGGCTTGCGGCATTAACAATACCTATCAGTAAACATATTGATCATTTGACAGTTATAGAGATAGATAGAGATCTAGCTAATAGATTAATTGAAAATCCATTTTTAAATAATAAATTAACGGTTATTGAACAAGATGCCCTGACCTTTGACTTTAATCAGTTAGCCGATCAATTAGGTAAACCATTAAGAGTATTTGGTAACTTACCTTATAATATCTCGACACCGTTAATGTTTCATTTATTTGAACATACAAATATCATCACTGACATGCATTTTATGCTACAAAAAGAAGTAGTAACTCGCTTAGTTGCATCGCCTAACAGTAAACATTATGGTAGATTGAGCGTTATGGCTCAATATTATTGTCAGATTATTCCTGTTCTTGAAGTACCACCAACATCATTTAAACCTGCTCCAAAAGTTGACTCTGCTGTTGTTAAATTAATACCTTATAAAGAAAAGCCTTATCTTGTTAATGATATAAAAATACTTTCTCGCGTAACTACAGAGGCATTTAACCAACGACGTAAAACTATCCGTAACAGTTTAAGTAACTTGTTTACTGTTGAACAATTAACTGAATTAAATATTGATCCTAATTTACGTGCCGAAAACTTAACAGTACAGCAATACTGTCAACTTGCAAATTCATGGAGTTAACAGGAATGGCAAACTTACTTATTGGTGATATTCATGGTTGTTATGATGAGTTTATGCGCTTACTTGAAAAAGTGAAATTCTCATCATCGGATATTTTATGGTTAACAGGTGATCTAGTTGCTAGAGGTCCAAAATCATTAGAAGTTCTAAGATTTGTTAAACATAATGCTAACCAAATTCGATTGGTATTAGGTAATCATGACCTACATTTATTATCAATTTATGCCAATGTTACCCCTTCTAAAAAGAAGGATAATCTTGATGAAATTATTCGTGCACCAGATTTTGGTGAATTAATGGAATGGCTGCGTAGACAGCCATTGGTCCAAATTGACGAATCATTAAAGTTAATTATGACCCACGCTGGTATTTCACCACAATGGGATATCGAAACACTAAAAAAATGTGCTTATGATCTGAATGTTATGCTATCTAGTGATTCCTATATCCTATTCCTTGATAAAATGTATGGCAACTTTCCGGATGAATGGTTTCCTGAACTACAAGGATTAGATAGATTGCGTTATATTGCTAATGCATTAACTCGTATGCGTTTTTGTTATGAAGATGGTCGATTAGATTTTTATTACAAAAAATCACCTGAGCAAGCACCTTCGAAACTTAAACCTTGGTTTTTATTACCAAGCAAAATTCCAAACGAGTATGCAGTTGCCTTTGGCCACTGGGCTGCATTAAATGGAAAAGGTACACCAGATAATGTTTATGCACTCGATACAGGATGTTGTTGGGGTGGAAAATTAACGTGCTTAAGATTTGAAGATAAAAAATACTTTAAAAAGAAAAATATTGAAGTAAAAAATTAGATAAACTATCTATGAAAGGATCATTTATTATGTCTGCTTTATCTGTCATTAAATCAATATGGAAAGTGATTAACTTAATAAGAGAAATATTTCTTAATCTAATATTTCTAATTATTATTATTTTAATCTTTAGCGTCATCGCATTAGTCCAAGAAACACAAAAACAAGAAATTATTCCACAATATGGAGCATTGGTGTTGGATATTGAAGGAGTAATTGTTGACAATACATTATACGGTGATGAAATTTATGCTTTACAAAGCAAAATCTACGGTAAGAAAGTAAATACTTCTCGTGAAAATAGTTTATTTGAATTAACTCAAAAAATAGCTCAAGCCACAGCAGATCCAAAGATTACAAGCATGGTTCTTAAATTAGATCATTTTGTCGGTGCTGATGTGAGTTCGCTACAGTATATTGGTAAATATTTAACCAAATTTAGTAAGGCGAATAAACCAATTTATGCTTATGGTTCTAACTTCAATCAAAGCCAATATTATTTAGCCAGCTATGCTGATAAAATATATTTAACACCACTTGGCTCAGTTAATGTATATGGTCTAGCGGCCAACAATCTATACTATAAAACTTTGCTTGATAATTTAAAAATTAACACACATGTTTTTAGAGTAGGAACTTATAAGTCAGCCATCGAACCATTTATTCGTGATGATATGTCAGAAGAAGCAAAAAGCAATACGACACGTTGGTTAACACTTATGTGGAACAATTATCTTCAAGACATTTCAACACAACGGAAAAAGGCCGATACCCAATTGGTTCCAACTCCAGAGGCTATGTTGACCAATTTAAAAGAGGCTAATGGTAATATGGCTCAATATGCTATGTCTAATGGATTGGTCGATGAAATTGCATCTAACTATCAATTTGAATCTGAGCTTAATAAGCAACATCAAATCAGTATTTATGATTATCAACTTAAGTCAAAAGATACAAATTTAGATAGTGATAACGGAAGCAACAAACCACTAATTGCGGTTGTATTTGTAAATGGCACTATTACGGATGGTGAAAATAGTAGTAATATTGCTGGTAGTCAAGACATTGTTGAACAATTGAGAAATATCCGTAAAAACTTAAATAAACATAACACACAAGCAATAGTATTACGAGTAAATAGCCCAGGAGGAAGTGTAGATGCGTCAGAAGCAATTCGTAGTGAATTAGAAGTATTACGTGATTACCAGATTCCTGTTGTTATCTCTATGGGAGGAATGGCTGCATCGGGTGGATACTGGATATCAACTGCATCGGATTACATAGTTGCAAGCCCAAATACAATTACTGGCTCTATTGGTATCTTCGGTATTATTCCAACATTCGAAAAATCTTTATCTCATATTGGTGTTTATAGCGATGGTGTAACTACCTCTCCATTAGCAAGTAATAATTTTGCGCAAGATCTACCAACCGAAATGAACCAACTAATTCAATTAAATATTGATAATGGCTATCAAACATTTATTTCGTTAGTAGCAAAAGCACGAAATATGACAACCGAGCAAGTCGATAAAATTGGACAAGGACAAGTTTGGTTAGGTTCAGAAGCAAGTAAGATTGGACTTGTTGATAAATTAGGTGACTTTGATGATGCCATTGAAACAGCTGCAACATTAGCTAATTTAACTGATTATGAAATTGACTGGCAAAAGCCAAAAGGAAATTGGTTTAATGCATTTTATTCAGATATGATAGCCATGTTACCTAAATCAACGGCAGAAATATTTTTTGAACAACTTCCTGCAGCAAAACAACTTCAACAGCATGTTTCTTTATGGAATAAGTTTAATGATCCACAAAATCGCTATATTTATTGCTTAAATTGTGCTGATGTTCGTTAATATACTTTTGCTTATTATCTGCCACTGTTGTGGCAGATAATAATTTCTTTCTCACTCTAATTTATAATTTGAGGAAAAACGTGAGTTGTTTTACTGCACGATTAAAATAATCTTCTAAACTACTTATAGGCAGTTGCTTAAAATCTGGTTTTATCTCTTTCAAATTATTAAATATTTGCTTATTATATGGTATCTTGATTAAAGGATATATACGTTTTTTGCCTTCTAATTCATTTGAAGGCAAGTTGGTTTAGTATATTTTTGATTGATAAGATGCCTATTACAAAATCTAACAAATGAAATACTGTGAATTTTCAATTAATCATAAAACAGTATAAAATCCTGAATATTTTTTACAAAATATAACCCCAAAAGTGAATAGTTATGTAAATACCTTATAGTTAGTTTACAACTTAGGTTAAAATTTGTTGCTTGTTTTAGTGTTTTATATCCAGTAAGACTATTGTCAAATAGCCACAAAAAGCGCAAATAATTCCTACAATTAAATATATATCTTATTTATCTCCCTTGTATTTCACTAGCTGGTAGAAGTTTAGTTGCTATTGATAAAATTGAATAAAATCAATACCCTACCTGAATGATTTTTGCTGTTCATCTTATTGCTTCATTAACATTAAAAAAATATTTAAAATTTAATAATGAAGGTATTAATTGTAAAATTGAAAAAAGTATTAATAATTCAAACTAAAATAATCAGTAAAAATAGCGTACAATAGCGCAATATTAAACACAAGCTTATTATAAATAGATTAGGAATTTAGTATGACCGGCAAATTTATTGTCGTCGAAGGGCTTGAAGGGGCAGGTAAGACCACCGCTATTGATATCGTTGCTCGTATTTTAAATCGACACAATATTGGCGATTTGCAGTTTACTCGAGAGCCAGGTGGAACAGCGATTGCTGAGGCATTACGCAATATTATTAAAAATGGTTTAGATAATGAGCTTTTGACTGATAAAGCCGAATTATTGATGTTATATGCCGCACGTATTCAGCTGATCGATAATGTAATTAAACCAGCACTTCATGCAGGTAGATGGGTTATTGGTGATCGTCATGACTTATCAACGCAAGCTTATCAAGGAGGTGGGCGCCAGTTAGATAAAGTTTTTATGATGACATTGAAAGAACAAGTGTTAGGTGATTTTAAACCTGATCTTACTTTATATTTGGATATTGATCCTCAAATAGGATTAATGCGAGCAAGATCTCGAGGTAAACTCGATCGCATCGAGCAACAGTCATTGCCGTTTTTTGAACGAACTCGTCAAAGTTATTTAGAACTTGCTAAACAAGATAAAACCATCATTACAGTTGATGCAGGAAAATCAATCGACAATGTGAATGGGCAAATTGAACAAATTTTAACTGCATGGTTAACTAAACAGGTTGATATTGAATGATCTTAAATGACTACCCTTGGCTTTCTTTGCCGTATCAGCAATTAGCTTCTGGAATTATGCACAAACGGGCTCATCATGCTTTATTAATTAATTATGTCCAAGGTAGTGGTGAAGATGAGTTTGTTTCAAAGATTGCAAGCCGTTTATTATGCCAATCCTCACAGCAATTGGAGCCGTGCTTAAACTGCCATAGTTGCCAATTATTTTTGTCTCACCATCACCCTGATTATTATGTAATAACCAATGAACAATCTAAACAGTCAATAGGTATTGATCAAATCCGTAAAATATCAAACAAAGTTTACGAAAAATCTCAGCAAGGTGGAAATAAAGTTATTTGGATAAAAAACGCAGTTTTAATGACCGAAGCTGCCGCCAATGCATTGTTAAAAACGTTAGAAGAACCACCAGAAAACACATATTTTATTTTAAGTGATGAACATAACAGCAAATTGCTTCCAACAATTCACAGTCGCTGTTTTTCTTATTTTTTACCTATTCCTAAATTGGAACAATCCATTGAATGGTTAAAAAGTCAACGCAATCAGCAATACAGCGATAATGAGCTTGCTTCAGCATTATTATTGAGCGAAAATGCACCTCTAAAAGCACTTGCACTATTGGTACCTGAAAAGTGGCAACAACGAAAAGCATTTTGTGATCATTTGTTAGAAGTTGTACCACAAAACAATTATTGGCAACTAGCTAAAACCTTTGATCATGAAGAATTTATTGAAAGAGTTATTTGGTTTTGTGCTTTATTAAGTGATGCGCTTAAAGCGAAGCAAAAAGTGGGGCGTTTTATTGTTAATCGTGATCAAGTCCCATTGGTTCGACTGCTCGCCACTAAAAGCAATGAAAAAATTTCTGAGCTCTATAATTTATGGTTGCAGGCAAGAAATCAGTTATTAACTGTTACTGGATTGAATAAAGAATTGATTGTTTATAATGTACTTGCTCAATCCGAATTGATTAGCTAGCAAAAAGTAAAGTATTTTATAAAGGGTTTAGTCAAAAATTTTCAGTAAAGTATACTGTTAAGTAATAAGGATTGCAGTGAGTTATTTATCTATAGAGTTTGGTTTACTCTTTATCGCTTTCTTTGCCTTGTATTGGGGATGTCACTTATCACCCAAAATACAAAATATTCTACTTTTAGTAGCAAGTTATCTTATTGTTGGCAGTTATAGCTGGCAATTTTCGCTTATCCTTTTTATTTATACATGTGCAATCTATTTGTTCTCAGTACTGATTGCTACATCTGAGCGTCACTCAAAACGATGGTTAATTTTAGGATTATGCTTATCAATAATTAATCTGGCGTTGTTTAAATATTTTGATTTTTTTCGTTATGAGTTGCAGGATCTACTTAATTTATTAAATTTACCAGTTTTACTACCTGTTATAACCGTACTAATTCCAATAGGCATCTCATTTTATACTTTCCATTCGGTAAGTTATTTAGTTTCGGTAAAAAAGAAAGAGTTACCCGTCGCTAACTTTTGGGATTTTGCCTTGTTTTTGTCTTTTTTTCCAAGTATTATTGCCGGTCCTATTAACCGAGCTAAAGAATTTTTACCTCAAATTAGCATCAGTCAGCCTCGTAAAATTTTAGAGCCATTTCGTGCATTTACGTTGCTTATCTTGGCCGTAATTAAGGTTTACTGTTTAGGTGGTTTAATCAATGAATATTGGGTTAAACCAATATTTGCTAACCCGTTAGAATTTAGTGTAATTGATTTACTAGTAGGTCTTTATTCTTATGCAATGCAAATTTATTTAAATTTTTCAGGGTATACTGATTTAGTTACAGGTATTGCCTTATTGCTAGGATTTCGTTTACCAATTAACTTTAATTTCCCTTATTTAGCATTAAATTTGAGAGATTTTTGGGCACGTTGGCATATTAGCTTATCTCGTTGGATTCGCGATTATATTTATATTCCTTTAGGAGGAAGTCGTCGAGGTTTTATTCGGACTCAAATCAATGTCATGTTGGCAATGTTACTATCTGGATTATGGCATGGCGCTGGCATTAATTTTATTATTTGGGGGGCATGTCACGGCATTGGTATTGTGGCACTCAACATTGGCGATCGTTATTTTGGGCAAGATTGGATAGCTACACGTTCACCATGGATAGCACGGTTATTAACATGGCATTATGTCTGTTTCACATGGTTATTTTTTAATAGTGACAGTTTACCTGATGCAGTAGATTATATGACAGCATTAATGCATAACTTCTTGATAGAACCACATCATGCAGGGGCATTTTTAGTGATTTGTTTCATTTACTTTGCCTACCCGATGTGTAAAACTTTTACTGATTGGTTTATTATGCAGTTAACCAAAATACCGCATTTATATTTACCATTGATTTTTATTTTAATTCTGTGGTTGGTTATTTATATTGCACCATCAGGTATGCCAAACTTTATTTACGCTAATTTTTAATTATATTAATTTAATTATGATGATATATAAAAAATCGTTCTCAAAAAATAATAAAAAACCAAAATCTAGTTTGAAACGGCAACGTCATAAATCGCTGAATAAAAGTGTAATTAAAAAAAATCTTCACAAAAAAACAAACACACCTCTCGTTTTTACTGGCAGCCCTTTATCAGCTCGTTATATATTAGTTATAATGTCTGTTACTGCTATTGCATTAATTGCGATTTATTATAAATCTATATTGATTTATTGCCAGCAAGCATACCATACTGATTTATTTGATGGTAATACGATTGCTTCCCAAGAAATTTCACCACAAGATATTGAAAAAAACTACATTGATGAGCAAAATGATCAAGAACATATAATCACACAAGCATCAACTTCACTTACTCAACCGATTGATGTTGCTTTACCCGTTACTGAAAATAAAACATCCAAGTTAGCAACGGATGAGTTTGATGAGATAAAACAAAATAAAAAAATCGAAGAAGTAGTTACAGACAAAAATCTAAAAAGTGAAGATACTGGTGCGGATTACAATTTAGAGATATATTCTGATACTACTAATCAAAATAAGCAAGAAATAGCATCTGTACTTCAAGATAGGAATGATGAAGTTCATAAGGATATTGAATCAATCCATGAACCACTACCGATTGTTCTAACAAGTAATGATAAGGTATTTTTTGCAGGTGACTCTTTAATGCAAGGCGTTGCACCATATGTAAAAAAAATGTTGTTTAAGCAATATAAAATAGAAAGTATTGATTTGAGCAAACAAAGTACAGGACTTGCTTATCCAAGTGCCTTCGATTGGCCAAAAACAATTAATGATAATTTAATTGCTGATCCTTCAATAAAATTATTGGTCGTTTTTCTTGGTGCTAATGATCCTTGGGATTTTCCTGTTAAAGGTTATGCCAAATACGCTAAATTTAAATCTGAATTATGGGAAGAGCACTACCGTTTGCGTATTGCATCTATTTTAAATAGTGCTATAGAAAATGATGTTCAAGTACTTTGGCTTGCTGCGCCTTGTATGCGTAAACACAAATTAAATAATGGAATGGTTTATCTAAATAATTTATATAAATCTGAAATAGAAAAAACTCAACAACATTTCTTAACAACAAACGAATTATTGGGTTGCACATACGAAAAGTTCAGTAATTTCATAGAAACCGATAAAGCCAAAATTAAAGTAAGAGTTGATGATGGGGTACATTTTACACCAACTGGCCAAAAAATTTTGGCAAAAGCGATTATGGAACAAATAATTTATAAAGAATTAGAGGATACCTTTAATGATTAAATCTTTAAAGTATATTATAACCGTAATTGCAGTAACAATTACCGTTGGTTGTAGTGTAGCTGAAAGTAAAACCACCACGGTATCTACTATTGTTGATTTTGGTGATCCTAATGCTAAACAATTTGCAATGCGTTTAAAATCGTTAGAGGATAATAAAAAAACGGATCAAGTGGTCAATATAACTCAATTTGGTGATTCGCATTCAGCCGCTGATTTTTTTACTGGTGAGTTAAGAACATTAATGCAACAAAAGTATGGTAATGCTGGTATTGGCTGGATAACGCCTGTAGCTATAAAAGGACAAAGCCATGCAGCTGTTACGTGGAGTTCTAAAAATTGGAATGTGCTAAGTAGCCGAACTTTAAGTAACTTGGATTTTCCTATGGGTGGTTTTATTGCTAAACCAAATAAAGATTTTGCCACTATCCGAATTACACCAAGAGGCTCTAATAATAAAGATTGGCAAGTTAAGTTAACCTTTAAAACACTTAAAAATAACACAAATTCATTAGCGCTTTATGATGCTAATAATCATAAAATTAATTTAAGCAATACTCCAAAATCAAATACTTGGCAAACAGCTTCGGTTGTTTCTAAAATGCCATTGGTTATAAAAGGTCAAAAAGATATAGAGCTTGGTGGAATTTGGTTGACTCGTTATCAACAACCAGGTGTTATTGTTTCATCTATTGCCACTAATGGAGCTAAACAGACAATTTGGCAAAAGTGGGGGAAAGATTGGTTTAAAGAACTGTCTATATCACAAAGTGATTTAATTATTTTAGAATACGGGACAAATGAAAGTTTTGATGGAGCATTAGATGCTAATCAATATCGAAAAAATTTAGTGAATAATATTAGACTGATTCGTAAAACATTACCCAATGCTACGATCTTGATAATGACACCCCCTGATACTATGGCAAATGAAACAAATATGCCTAAGTCTTTTGCAAAGATAATGGATATTCAAAAACAAGTTGCTAAATCTGAAAAAACATTATTTTGGGATTGGCAAGTGGCAATGGGGGGAAAGTATTCTATTAAGCAGTGGCGAAAACGGGGGTTAGCACGCCCAGATTTAGTGCATCAAACTTTACGAGGTTATAAAGAAAGCGCTCGTATTTTTTATGCTGATTTGAATGAATTTGTTAGAAAGAATAGCTAAGAATTTTGATTAGAAGGAATAAATGAGTTATGGCATCACCAATTATTGTTGCAGTTGATTTTCCAGATGTTAAATCAGCATGGAATTTTATTGATCGTGTAGATCCCAAAGATTGTCGCATTAAAATTGGTAAAGAGCTTTTTACACATGCAGGACCTGACTTTATCAAGCAAATTATGAAAAAAGGTTTTGATGTTTTTTTAGATCTTAAATTCCATGATATTCCAAATACTGTCGCAAAAGCAATTGCTGCAACTGCTGACCTTGGTGTGTGGATGACCAATGTTCATGCTAGCGGTGGTTCACGCATGATGACAGCTGCTAAAGATGCGCTTTATTCATATGGTAAAGATGCCCCTATTTTGATTGCAGTAACAGTATTAACTAGCATGGAGTTAGCAGATCTACAAGAAATTGGTATTAACGTATCACCTTTAGAGCAAGCAACCAGATTAGCAATACTTGCTAAAAACTGCGGGCTTGATGGTGTAGTATGTTCAGCGAAAGAAGTACAAAGTTTTAAAACCCGTTTGGGCAGTGATTTTAAATTGGTGACACCAGGTATTAGACCAGTGGGTGCTAATTCTGATGACCAAAGGCGTATTATGACACCTCAGCGAGCTCAAGCTGCAGGTTCTGATTATTTAGTCATTGGACGCCCAATTACCCAAGCAGAAGATCCTGCCAAAGCTTTACAAACAATTTTAGCAACACTAGATACAAGTAAGAGTTAATAATATTATTATGTCTGATAATTCAATTGTTTACTCGACCGATAAAGGTCGAATTAAACCGACCCAAACACTTATCTCACGCCCTAAGGGGGATGGTATTATTCGAATTCAACGACAAACATCAGGCCGTAAAGGTAAAGGTGTTTGTGTTATTACTGGATTTGATATCGATCATACTCAATTATTACAGTTAGCAGCAGAATTAAAAAAACGTTGTGGTTGTGGGGGAGCAGTTAAAGATGGTGTTATTGAAATACAAGGTGATAAACGTGATTTATTAAAGTCATTGCTAGAAGATAAAGGATTTAAAGTAAAGCTAGCAGGTGGCTGATTTAGTTTATAAAATTAGCGCCCACAATAAAAATGGACGCTAATTACAGCACAATAGATTTTAATTAGAACGATAACTACGCATTTTTTTACTGATCTCTCGACGTTCTTTTGAAATTTCAGCATTTTTAATAATGTAATCATCAACACGATCATCGTAATCGCTTTTCATGTTCGCAATAATTGCTTGAAGCTCTTCATAAGTCATATCTGGTTTAATATATTCGCTCAAGTTTTCAAGTAGCAGTACTCTTTTTTGGTTGTCACGAATTTTCTTCTCGTTATCTGATATTTCACGTTTTAATTTATTTAAACGGCGTGATAAACGAATGTATTCTAATACATCTTGAAACGATGGTGCGGTTGTTTTTTCCTTGTCCATCTATAACCCCTTATTTCAAAAAATGGAAAATAAACTTCTACCAATTATATACCAATAATTTTTTAAGATCATATTAATTATATTTTTAAACAAAATGATATTTCAGTAGATTAGTTATCTGTTGAGTGTTAGCTATTTTAAATTCGATTTTAAGCAGATTTTATTTCTAAATCTTTATCAAAATATTTTTTTATTTTATAAGGTTATTTGCAAAATAACATAAAAATAAAAACAGCTATTAAGAATTAGTGCAAAGTATTGTACAATACATTCAAATTTGTAAAAAGTGCCAGAATGAGAGAATCATAATGAGCTGGATTGAAAAAATTCTTAGTAAAAATAATATATCGTCAGATCATAAAAAGGCGAATATTCCTGGTGGCGTTTGGACAAAATGCACTAACTGTGATCAAGTCATTTATCAAGCTGAACTCGATCTTAATTTAGAGGTCTGTCCAAAATGTGATCACCATATGCATATCCCTGCCCGAGTGCGTTTATATCGTTTTTTAGACGAAGGTTCGGATATCGAAATTGGTGCAGATCTTATGCCTAAAGATATCTTAAAATTTAAAGATACTAAAAAATATAAAGATCGATTAACAGCAGCTCAAAAAGAAACTCACGAAAAAGAAGCAATGGTTGTCATGAAGGGAACATTGCTTGGCGTACCAGTAGTTGTTGCTTGTTTTGAATTTGCTTTCATTGGTGGTTCAATGTCTTCTGTTGTTGGTGCATTATTCACTCGCGCCGCAGAGCAGGCCATTGAGGATAAATGCCCTTTAATTTGCTTTTCAACAAGTGGTGGTGCACGAATGCAAGAGGCGCTATTCTCATTAATGCAAATGGCAAAGACGAGCGCTATTCTTGCTAAAATGCAAGATGAAGGTTTACCATATATTTCAGTAATGACCGACCCTACCATGGGAGGTGTATCGGCAAGTCTGGCAATGTTGGGTGACATTAATATTGCTGAACCTAAAGCACTAATTGGTTTTGCTGGTCCTCGAGTGATTCAACAAACTGTTCGTGAAACATTACCAGAAGGTTTTCAACGTAGTGAATTTTTACTTGAAAAAGGGGCAATTGATATGATCATTCATCGCAAAGATATGCGTTCTAAAATTGCCAGTTTAGTAACAAAATTAATGAAACTACCTGATCCGTTTAATGAAGTTACTCTTAACGAGACAGCTTAATTGAGTATGACAAATAACCAACTGAATGCCATGTCAGATCTAAAGACATGGCTTTATTATTTAGAACAACTACATCCTATAACTATTGACTTAGGTTTAGAACGAGTAAAAGCTGTAGCTCAGCGCCTAGATTTATTACAACCAGCGCCTTATATTTTTACCGTTGCTGGCACTAATGGCAAAGGAACAACTTGTCGAACGCTTGAAATGATATTACTTGAAGCGAATTTAAAAGTTGGTGTTTATAGCTCTCCCCATTTATTACGTTTTACTGAACGGGTACGTATTAATAATCAAGAATCAAGTGAACAACAAACCGTAAAAGCCTTTGTAGAAATAGAACAAGCCAGAGGTGATATATCGCTTACCTATTTTGAATATGCAACACTTGCTGCACTTTATCAATTTAAACAAGCAAAATTAGATGTAGTTATATTAGAAGTTGGTCTTGGTGGGCGACTTGATGCAACTAATATCGTTGATGCTGATGTGGCAGTTATTACAACTATTGGTATTGATCATGTTGATTATTTAGGTGATACCCGTGAAAGTATCGGACGTGAAAAAGCAGGCATTTTTAAACCTAAAAGTATTGCTATTGTTGGTGAGCCAGATGTACCAGCATCTATTTTAAATGTGGCTAAATCTGTGAATTGCTCTATTTATAGGGTAAATTGTGATTGGCGTTACCAACAACTTAATAAAGATTTATGGTCATTTGAATCGGCAATAAGACAGTATAAAAATTTACCTATTGCCAATGTTCCTTTAGCTAATGCAGCAACTGCAATTGCAGCTATAAGTTATTCATCACTTAAAATAACACAAGATGAAATAACTAAAGGATTGGCAAAATCAAATTTAATCGGGCGTTTTCAAATTATTCAAACATCGCCACTGGTTATTCTTGATGTAGCACATAACCCACATGCAGCAGCTTATTTAACACAACAATTAGAAAAACTAAAAGCAGAATATTTGCAAGTAGGCAAAGTTAGATTTGTTGTTGGTATGCTTAAGGATAAAGATATTAAAAGTACCTTATCCATCTTAAAAGGTGATAGATGGTATTGTGCTTCACTTTATGGTGAACGAGGTTGTAGTGCTGAAGTATTAAAACAGCACTTATTTAATGAAGGTGAGTTTAATGTATCAGCATTTGATACTGTATCTAAAGCCTATCAAAAGGCAATGCAAGATGCTAAAGAAGATGATATCATCGTGGTATGTGGCTCATTTCATACTGTATCGGATGTGTTAACTGAAATTGAGCATTAAGTGGAATTAGTCATGGTAGACAATCAAGAAAATAATCCCAATAGAGTAAGAAATTGCCTTGTAGGTTTTGCTACATTACTACTTATTATTGCAGCAATAGCCCCGTGGATTATAACGGATAAACCTAACTTACGAACGACAACAACACCAATTTTGCAACCTGAAGTGGTTACGCAGCAAAATCAAGTGGTAGTACCATTTGATGATGTTGATGACAATTTTACCCATAATATATCAGATGTTCCTTACCTATCTGGCTCAGATCAAGATCTAAATTCATCAGCTTCATCTGATATTGTTGATGATACTGACGATTCAACAAATATAATTCAACCTTCAATGTCACAGCAAGAATCTAAACCTTATATGATCCAACTTACGGCTTTAAAAAATAAACAAAAAATAGAAGAGTTAATTGCATTATTACGATTAAATAATTATAGCGTTAGAACAATACCTGATAACCCAGAACCTAATCAGTTAATTAAGTTACAGGTTGGCCCTTATGCTAAAAAAGAGCAAGCTGAACAAGTCATTATTAATTTAAATAACCTAACAAAATTAGAAGGTATTATTATTACTAATTGACCGTTGTGCTACTTGTTTTTAAGTTGTAAAGAATAATTATTATTAATAAAAAGTTGTGAGTTATTATGATGAACTGGGCTGATTTTACGATTATTGGTGTAATTGCTTTTTCTGCATTAATTAGCGTTGTTCGAGGTTTTGTTCGAGAAGCGTTATCATTAGTTAGCTGGATATTAGCTTTTTTTATTTCCAGCCAATTTTATATTTATATTACTGATTATTTAACTTATTTTGATAGTGATGTTATACGTATTGCTGTAGCAATTGTTATTTTATTTATTGCTACCTTATTGGTTTGTTCGATTGTGTCTTATGTTATTGGACAATTATTAAAAAAAACGGGATTATCTGGTACTGATCGTTTATTAGGTATCTGTTTTGGTGTATTACGAGGCGTTTTAGTTGTTGCAGCTATTCTTTTTTTAGTTGATACTTTTACGCCGTTATCACAATCACCTTACTGGATTCAATCTCAGCTAATTCCGCATTTTAGTTTTATTATTCGCTGGTTTTTTGATTTTATACAACAGTCTTCTTCGTTTTTAATACAATAAATTTGGGGTAACCATAGTATGTGTGGTGTTGTTGGTATTGTTGGGAATAGTTCTGTTAATCAATCTATTTATGATGCATTGACTGTTTTGCAACATCGAGGGCAAGATGCAGCAGGTATTGTGACTATTGATAATCAAAATCGATTTCGTTTACGCAAAGCGAATGGTTTAGTCAAAGATGTGTTTCAAGAGCATCATATGCAACGGTTGCAAGGTAATTTGGGCATAGGACATATTCGTTATCCTACCGCAGGTAGCTCAAGCCCATCCGAAGCGCAACCTTTTTATGTCAATTCACCTTATGGTATTGCGCTTGCTCATAATGGAAATTTAACCAATACTGATCAGTTGCGTAATAAAGTGTTCGAACTTGCAAGGCGTCATATTAATACCAATTCCGACTCAGAGGTGCTACTCAATATTCTTGCTGATGAACTTGACAAATTTCCCACCTATCCACTAACTGCCGACAATATTTTTACAGCAATACATAATGTTCATAACATAATTAAAGGCGCATATGCTTGTGTTGCAATGATTATTGGGCATGGTCTTGTTGCTTTTCGTGATCCTTATGGAATACGGCCATTAGTTATTGGTAAACGGGTACTTGAGAATCAGAAAATTGAGTACATGGTTGCCTCTGAAAGTGTAGCATTAGATATTCTTGATTTTGAGTTTATACGTGATGTCGAACCAGGTGAGGCAATTTATATTACTCAAGATGGACAATTATATTCTCAGCAATGTTCGGATAACCCTCAATATTATCCATGTATTTTTGAATATGTTTATTTTGCAAGACCTGATTCTTTAATGAATGGTGTCTCAGTTTATCAATCACGTATTCAAATGGGGCAAAAATTGGGGGCTAAAATAGCAAGAGAATGGAAAGATGTTGATATTGATGTAGTCATCCCTATTCCCGAAACATCTTGTGATGCCGCTCTTGAAATTGCACGTATTTTAAATAAACCTTACCGGCAAGGATTTGTTAAAAATCGCTATGTTGGACGCACCTTTATTATGCCAGGGCAAAGCGCACGTAAATTGTCTGTAAGACGAAAACTCAATGCTAACCGTATTGAATTTGAAGGCAAAAATGTTTTATTAGTTGATGATTCGATTGTACGAGGAACAACCTCAAAAGAAATTCTTGAAATGGTACGTTCTGTTGGAGCTAAAAAAGTCTATTTAGCGTCTGCTGCGCCAGAAATCAGGCATCCAAATGTTTATGGGATAGATATGCCGGTTGCCCGTGAACTTATTGCTTATAACCGAACAGTTGATGAAATAGCAAAAAATATTGGTGCTGATAAGGTTATATTTCAAGATTTATCTGATTTAATTAATTCAATTACAGAACAAAACTCCAACATTCATCATTTAGAATGTTCTGTTTTTGATGGAAAATATGTTACCGAAGGAATTGATGATAGCTATTTATCATTATTAGAACAGAAAAGAAATGAAACTAAAAAATCTTCAGACATTAAAGAATCAGAAAACCTAGAGATTTATAATGAAGGTTAATAAATTGTGAAAATATAAAATACAATATAAAGGCCTAAAATTATCAATTAGGTCTTTTTTTTATTTAGAGAATAATTTTATAATTTATTTAGCTAGTTACCTACAATAAATTCTTTAATATCAAAAGAAATAGCAATTCCTCACTACTCAACTAGATCTACATCCACTATTAAATTTACAAAACTTTACAAATCTTAATAAATCTTTACTTAATAAATTGAATAATAATGATAAATAAAAAATATATAAAAAACTCAACAAAAAACATAACAAAAAAGTAATAAATTATTTTGATAAATGACATTTTTGTAATAGAATTGCAAAAATTAAAAAATAGTTGTAAAAATCTAAATAGTAAAAGTTAATAAGAAATAATTATATTGCTATTTAAAATTAGAAATTGATATTGGCAATAGATTTCATATTATGCGCTTTATCGGTGAAATATAAGGAATATTAAGATGAGAAAGAATCTTAATTTAACGATTATCTCTGCATTTGTAATAGCTACATTAGGATGGCAATCTGCTTTTGCTTCTGAAACTCAAGTGTCGCAAGGTCCTATAGATAGTAATAAAATAATTGAGTTAAAAGATGGTACGAAAGCTCGTGAGATGCTTAACAATCAGCAACGTAGTCTTTATCAAATTGCACTTTTAAGTAGCATCTCTATTTCAGAATTACGTGCAATGAATGCGGGGCGTTTTGATAAAAAAGATGTTGTTGAGATCGGTGAGCGTATCGTTCTGCCAGAGAATTCACCATTGTTACCTGCAATTAAATTAAACGATGATAAAAAAGATGAACACGCCAATTTGCCTCAATTAGGATCAGATGATAATTACGATGTAAAAAAGGATAAAGACGCACTATCAACTCAAATAGCTTCAACATTACAAACTTTAGCTAGCCAAGACTGGAAACAAATAACTTCGCCAGACAATGGTGGTCTATCCCAACATTTAAAAAACAAGGGTAAAGATTACGCAGAAAGTTATGTACGAAATGGGGTTAAAAACCAAGTTGTTGATCCAGTACGTAATGCTGTACAGGATTTTTTAGGTCGTTTTGGTACTGCTCAGTTACAATTTGATTTAAGTGATAAAGGCGAATTTAACAATGTCAATTTGAAGTTATTTAGCCCATGGTATGACACAGAAGATACATTAATATTTAGCCAAATATCATTTCAGGAATATGAACACAACCGTCGAATAGGTAACTTTGGTATTGGTCAACGTTGGGATGTTGCTGATAAAAAATGGTTACTTGGTTATAACGTATTTTTTGACCATGATTTCCAGCGTGCACACAATCGTTTAGGTATTGGTGCCGAAGCTTGGACTGATTATATGAAATTTGCTGCTAACTATTATCATCCGTTATCAGACTGGAAAGATTCTAAAGATTTTGATGATTATTTAGAACGAGCAGCAAGAGGCTTTGATGTTCGATTCCAAGGATATTTACCACAATATCCACATTTGGGCGGATCACTGATGTATGAACAATACTATGGTGATAAAGTTGCTTTATTTGGTAAAGATAATTTACAAAAAGACCCGCGAGCAATTACTGTCGGTCTTGATTATACACCAGTTCCACTTTTCACTATTAAGGCTGAGCATAAACGAGGTCAAGACAATAAAAAGGCAACTAAAGCTGAACTTACAATGAACTATCGTATAGGTACACCGTTAAAAGATCAGTTAGATCCAGATATGGTTCAATCTGCTCGTTCTTTAAAAGGTAGCCGTTATGATTTAGTTGATCGTAATAACTATATCGTTCTTGAATATAAAGAAAAGAAAATATCGGTCGATTTAGGGCTTGAGCAAACTCAGTTAATCGAAGGACAAGCCTATCCGCTAAATATCAGTGTTCACAATGCTAAGAACTTATCAAGTTTAGTATGGTCTGGTGATATGCTTGAAATTGACGCTGGAGGTGGTTTTTTATGTATTGCTACAGGTGAATGTACCGCTTCTTCATGGCTTAATCCACCAGCCGATGTGAATAATTGGCAAATTGTTGCTCCTAGTTATGTTGATCAAGATGGTCAGCGTCGCCCAGTTAGTACAAATGGCAAATATTCTTTATCAGTATCAGTCACTGATAGCCGAGGAAAATCTGCAACATCTAATGCTGTAAGTTTTGAAGTGTTACCAGACCCAGCAATGCGTAAAATTGGTGTATGGGCAGTAGATAGTTCAGGTAACAAAACAACGTTGGCGACTCAGCCTGCAAATGGCTCAAGTAGTTTGACCGTGTTAGCAACTCTCGTTAAACCGAAGGTAAATAATGGTTCAATCAACTCTTTTCAAGATGTAGATGGTTTTAGTGATAGTGAACTAATGGATAGTATACCAGTAACATTTAACGAATTTGTCGGATTGTGGACTGCAACCAGTAATGGCGAAAAAATTGCTTTAATCAATGGTACATCAGGTAATGTAAATGAATGTCCAGAGCAGAAACCTTGTGTTATTGTAAAATCATTTGAAAAAGTAGCAAAAGGTCAAAAAGTATCATCTCGTGCTTCAACTGCGGCTGGTTTAGAAGTAATTGGTGATAGTTATGCAATAGATGTAGCTTCAAATATTGAAGGACTGATTGATTTTTCAATTTCGTTAGATCAGTATGGTTTTGGTTCGTCATTCAATAGAGCCTCTGTTGATTTTTCTGGTGGTAGATCGGGGTATATAGAGGTTTGGAATAAATCTGGAACATTAGTTGCTAAGAGCTCAGGTTCTGTACTTGAATTTGACCCTGCTGGGCCAAACGAATGGCGTGTTGGTAATGAATACCTTGTTAAAGCATTTACATCTGAAAATGGTACCCAAATTGTTGAACCGTATGTAATTTGGTCATTGGTAGGTTCAAATGCAAGTGCTTGTCCTAATAATGAGACTTTATTACCAAATGACGCTAGGAATCATCCTAATGGACCGTGGTTTAACGTTGCTTTGGGACGAGATGCTCACTATATAATAAGAGGTAAAACGGCTAACAATTATAGTTATGCTTCATCTGGCACAAGTATACCAGCGTCTGGTGAGACAGCTCCAGAGAATTTAGATTTAACATCACAGCATGTTTCTACCCCTGCGTGTGCTGGCGATCAAGGATTTAAATTGCAAGTGACCGTTTTATAATAGATAAAAGTTTAGATTATCGACGTAAGTCGATAATCAAGAAGGGAACACCAACAAAATGGTGTATTTATATAAATACAACATGTTAATTTATAGAGAAAAATAGGAAGTTAAACATGAAAAATTTTACAATTAAAAAAGTTGCATTAGGCTTATTTTTAGCTGGTTATGCAGCAAGCAGTGCATTTGCTTTAGATGCAACTACTAATAAGGTGATTAATGGTAATGCACCAATATTGAAAGCTGTAAATGGTACAAAAGCAGAACATACTTTGACTGTTGTTGTATCTCAAAATGAAGATGGTAGTACACCAATCGGTAATCGAGTAGCTAAAGTAGGTGACTATGTCGTTATTAAATTTAATCTAGAAGATGCAGATGGCGATAATGATACTGGAAAAATCAAAGACACATTAAAAGTTTTTGCAAAAAAAACTAATGGTTGGGAGGCTATGAGTGTTCAGGCGACTGAAGACCATAGTGATGCAATAGCTCGTATATCTTTTAAAATAACTAGTGATTTCGCAGGCGCAGAAAAAATTGGTTTTAAACTTTTAGAAAGAACTGACTTTGGTATTCCTTATACCAATAAATGGTTAGAAGTAAATGATATTTGGGCAACAGGTACTCCTAATACTGCTCCAGTAGATCCTAATAACCCAGAAAACCCTCCAAGTAATCCAACTGATTCAGATAATCCAATTTCTGATGATAATCAGGTAAATAATCCCCATGGTCCAGGTGGTGATAATACAGGTATTGGTAATGGTCCAATTATAACTGATGATGCTGAAATTGGTATTTTCCTAGTCAAAGATGATGGTACTCCAAACAAAGATGTTAACTATAAGTTAAGTTCAGCTCCTGAACCTAAATATGGTCAGACATTCCAAGCTATCGTGTGGATTGATAGCGATCTTACAAATGGTGTAATGGATAGTGGTGCAGTTGAATTAACTGGTTATAATTTTGTCTGGACTCTAGATGGTGAATATAAAGGCAAGTCAGCAAATACAGAAGAAATAGCAAGTGGTGATACTATTACCTTAGCTACGACTAATAGTGATACCATGTACAATAAAGGTACCCCGAACCCGAACTACTATGCTGGTGGTCAAGGTTATCACCTTAAAGTTACAACTAACTAATTTTAAATTTGATTATATTTATAAGTGTAAAAAACCACTCTTTGGAGTGGTTTTTTATTTAATATACGCATAACTTAGTGATGCTTTATATTATTTAAATGTTGTTATAAAATAACTAGAAATCTAATTTACTATCATCAAATATGATTATTCCTTGGCAAAATCTTGATCCACAAACATTAAATAACCTAATTGAATATTTTGTATTACGTGAAGGCACTGACTACGGTTTACAAGAAAAATCACTCCAAGAAAAAGTTAATGATGTTAAACTTCAATTAGAGAATGGTTCGGCAGCACTTTTTTGGTCTCAATTACATGAAACAATTGATATTAAACTAATTAAATAGCAGTTAAAATGATTGTTTGTATATGATTTAGTGCGTAACTTTGTTATAGTGTTAGTGTTGTAAATAAAATGGAGAGGTAGGATTAATGATTGGTAAACAACAGTCGGATACAACGTTAGAATGGTTTTTATCTCATTGCCATATTCATAAATATCCAGCTAAGAGTACCCTTATACATCAAGGCGAAAAAGCAGAAACTCTCTATTATATTTTGAAAGGCTCTGTTGCGGTATTGATTAAAGATGATGAAGGCAACGAAATGATTTTGTCTTACTTAAATCAAAATCAGTTTTTAGGCGAATTAGGTCTTTTTGAAGAAGACACAGAGCGAAGCGCTTGGGTTAAAGCTAAAACAAGTTGTGAAGTAGCCGAAATTTCATACAAAAAATTTAAGCAACTTGTTCAAGTTAATCCTGATATTTTAATGCGTCTTGCCAGTCAAATGGCTAGCCGATTACAAGTAACATCTGAAAAAGTTAGTAATTTAGCATTTTTAGATGTTGCAGGGCGTATAGCACAAACACTTCTAAATCTTGCTAAACAACCCGATGCAATGACACACCCTGATGGTATGCAAATCAAAATTACGCGTCAAGAAATAGGTCAAATTGTTGGCTGTTCGCGTGAAACAGTTGGTCGAATTTTAAAAATGCTTGAAGATCAACATTTGATTTCTGCACATGGTAAAACAATTGTAGTTTATGGTACGCGTTAATTGGACAAAATAATATAATTAATATAATGATTGCGACAATATGAGATATTGCATGACACAAGAAAGATCTATTCCTAGTCATGTGGCTATAATTATGGATGGTAATGGTCGCTGGGCACAGCAACATAATCAGTTACGAGTTATTGGTCATCGAGCAGGCTTGAAAGCAGTTCGAAAAATTGTAGCTTATGCGGCAAAAATAAAGATAAAAGTCCTTACTTTATATGCTTTTAGTAGTGAAAATTGGAAACGTCCACACAATGAAGTTTCTGCCCTAATTTCCCTTTTTATTTATGCATTAAATCGTGAGATAAAAAGTTTAAATAAAAATAATGTTCGTTTGAATATTATTGGTGATATTTCTCGCTTTAGTGAACATTTACAAAATATGATTATTCATGCGCAAAATTTAACGAAAAACAATTCTGGACTAGTACTAAATATTGCAGCTAACTATGGCGGACGTTGGGATATTTTGCAGTCAGCAAAAAAAATTGCTATGCAAGTTACTAACGGAGAAATCAGTTTAGATGATATTACTGAGGATCGTTTTGGCTCAACAATGTGTATGAGCGAATTTCCTGAAGTGGATTTAGTTATTCGTACTGGCGGAGAATATCGAATTAGTAATTTTTTGTTATGGCAAATTGCTTATTCTGAACTCTATTTTACCAATACCTTATGGCCTGATTTTAATCAATCTTTATTCGATGAAGCAATCAATGCATTTAATGCCAGAGAACGACGCTTTGGTGGTATTCATAATAAGGAGCATTCATGTTAATCCATCGCATACTTGCTGCAATTGTGCTTATTCCGCTTGTGGTAGCAGTTCTTTTTTTTGTTCCATTACCCGTGTTTTCTTTCACTATTATTCTGGTTTGTGGATTAGCCGCATGGGAGTGGACTCAGTTTCTTCATATTAGAAAAAAATATTTAAAATTAATTTTTTCTTTTTCAACAGTTATTTTATTGGGCATACTTTATTTGGTTCCGGATTCTATTGAATTTAAAATGAATTTATATAGTATAATTTTATTTTTATCAATCATATGGTGGTTAACTGCTTTGTTTTTAGTAAGTAGCTATCCAACCACGACAAAGTATTGGTGTAATTCAATCTTTATAAAGTTACTATTTGCTTTTTTTACGCTAGCACCGTTCTTTATTAGTATGGTCGAATTAAGAGCAATTAACTACAATTCTAATTCTTATACGGGTGCAATTTGGTTGCTTTACGTCTTTGTGCTAGTATGGGCGACAGATACTGGAGCTTATTTTGTTGGGCGATCATTTGGTAAACGAAAATTAGCGGCAAAAGTATCCCCGGGTAAAACTATAGAAGGATTCATAGGCGGTATTAGTGTAGCAATTGCAATTAGTTTAATTGCTTACATACTTAACATGTTTGACATGACTTTCAGTACATTTTTTATTAGCTCTTTGTTAGCGATTTTAGTTTCGGTTTTAGGTGATTTAACTGAAAGTATGTTTAAGCGTGAAGCAAATATTAAAGATAGTGGTCACTTAATTCCTGGTCATGGTGGAATTTTAGATCGCATTGATAGCTTAACTGCTGCCGTTCCTGTTTTTGCTACATTAGCTTTTTACTTATTATAAAAGGTAATAGATTTTGTTGTGGTCGCTGTTATTGTTTGTTATTACCATGAGTATATTAGTTACTATTCATGAGTTTGGACATTTTTGTGTTGCTCGTTTGTGCAAGGTTCAAGTTGAATGTTTCTCAATTGGTTTTGGTAAAAAAATATGGTCTCATAAATTTTTAAGCGGAACCGAATTGGTAATTGCTATGATTCCGCTTGGTGGTTATGTTAAAATGCTCGACGGTAGAGCAACAACATTATCAAGCGATAACGAAAACTTTGCATTTGATAGAAAAAAAATTTGGCAAAGAACTGCAATTATTTTTGCTGGTCCATTTGCTAATTTTATATTAGCCTTAATTATCTATTGGATCATTTTTTTGATGGGTGTAGTTGTTTATCCTGTTAAAATAAAAGAAGTTATACCTAATACACCAGCTTCTACAGTAATAATACCAGCTGGTGCAGAATTGAAAACTATTGATAATATAAAAGTAGAAACATGGAATGACGTAAATTTAGCCTTAATTGCGGCAATGGGAAAAGCTAATGTGTCTTTTTCTTATATCGATAGCTTTGGTGATGATAACCAGAAAGAAGTTAAAAAAAATGTAGATATCAGTAATTGGCATTTTGATATAGAAAAGGATTCGACAATTACCGCATTTGGTTTTGTTCCTGAGAAGGTGAAAGTTTATCCAATTGTGAGTAAAATTGTATCGGGTTCGGCTGCTGAGAAAGCAGGTCTGCGTGTTGGGGATAAAATTATTGGTTATAATGATCACTCATACGTTGATTGGAATGATTTTTCCAATACAATTAAAACAGCTCAAGCAATGATGTTAAAGGTTAATCGAGGAAATATAGATATTTATCTTAAACTCGTGCCAACTATTGGAATAGATGGAAAAGGTGTCGCTGGTTTGTATCACAAGTCTGATGCAAGAATTATGCAGTATGGTTTTTTAGAAAGTTTTAATAAAGGTATGGCGCAAACAGTGTTAACCACGAAGTTAACGATTCGTTCGCTTTATCAATTAGTAACAGGTGTTATTGGTCTAAAACATTTGTCTGGACCAATAACAATAGCAAAAAGCGCAGGGCAAACAGCAAGTTATGGTTTTACCTCTTACTTATATTTTCTAGCTTTTATTAGTATAAGTTTGGGCGTTATCAATCTTGTTCCATTACCTATGTTAGATGGCGGGCACCTTGTTTTTTTATTATTTGAAAAGATAAAAGGTAAAGCCTTATCAAATGAAGTACAAGAACGATTTTCTCGTATTGGCTTTTTTTTATTGATGGTAATAATGGGAATTGCACTATTTAATGATATTTTACGATTGTGATGGGATGAGGTTATAAACATTTACGATGAAAATAAATAAATTACTTATAGCATCTTTGTTGTTTAGTACTACAGCAGTATATAGTTCCAATGCATTTTGTGTTGATGATTTTGTAGTAAAAGACATCAAATTTGAAGGTTTGCAACGTGTTACTGTTGGAGCAGCATTACTTGAAATGCCTATTCAAGTCGGTGATTATGTTAATGAAGCTGATTTAGGCCGTATCATTAAATCACTATATTCTAGTGGAAACTTTGATAATATTACCGTTTCTCGTGATGGTGATAGGTTAATTGTTCATGTTCAAGAACGCCCTACTATTGCTAGCATAACTTTTTCTGGTAATAAGTCTGTTAAAGATGAGATGCTGAAAAAAAACCTAGATAGTTCAGGTATTCGTGAAGGTGAAGCATTAGATCGTACTATGCTTTCTGGTATAGAAAAAGGCTTAGAAGATTTTTACTATAGTGTTGGTAAATATAATGCTCAAATCAAAGCTGTTGTAACTCCGTTGTCACGTAATCGTGTTGATTTAAAATTAGTTGTAGCTGAAGGTAAATCGGCACTAATTGATCAGATTAATATTGTTGGTGCTAAAGCTTTTTCATCTGAAGAACTTATTTCGCGTTTTACTTTGCGTGATGAAGTACCTTGGTGGAATATGTTTGGAGATCGCAAATATCAAAAACAAAAATTGGCAGCAGATTTAGATGAATTACAAAGTTTTTATTTAAATCGTGGTTATGCTCGTTTTAACATTGAGTCAACGCAAGTTAGTTTAACGCCAGACAAAAAAGGCATATACGTTACAGTTAATATTCATGAAGGTGAACAGTATAAGTTATCTCAACTTGAATTTATGGGTAATTTTGCTGGCCATAAAGGCGAGATTTCCAAAATTGCTAATGAAAAAGTAAAAGTTGGTGAACTTTATAATGGTAAAAAAATTACTGAAATTGAAGATGGCGTTAAGCGTCTACTTGCTAATTTCGGTTATGCGTACCCTAGAGTATCAATTCAGCCTGAAATGGATGATGTCGCACATACGGTTAAATTAGTTGTTCTTGTTGATGTGGGTGAACGTTTTTATGTTCGTAAAATTAAAATAGTTGGCAATACTGTAACCAGCGAAAGTGTAATTCGCCGTGAGCTTCGACAAATGGAGGGGGCTTGGTTAAGTAATGGATTAGTTGAATTAGGTAAAGAACGTTTAAACCGACTTGGATTTTTTGATACTGTTGAAGCTAATACTGAACGTGTGCCTGGTATTGATGATCAAGTTGATATTATTTATAAAGTTGCTGAACGTAATACCGGTAGTATCAAATTTGGTATTGGTGTTGGTTCTGATAGTGGTGTTAGTTTCAATGCCGGTATTTCTCAAGATAACTGGTTGGGAACAGGTAACAGTGTCTCATTTGATGTTAACACAACTGATACAGATAAAACTGCATCTATTTCTATCGTTGATCCTTATTTTACTGTTGATGGTGTAAGTTTAGGGGGTAGTATTTATTATAATACCTATAAAAATGACGATAAAGATGATGAATCAGAATATTCAAGTAAGACTTGGGGCGCATCAGCTAATTTAGGATTCCCAATTAGTGAAAATAATTTTGTTCGTTTTGGTTCTGAATTTGCTAACCATAAGTTATCTGGTATGCAAGCGCAATATGGAATGTGGCGTTATTTCAACTCTATGGGTGAAAAAGTGAACAATAAAAGTTCTATTTCATTTGATACTAATGATTTATTGTTAAATGCTTATTGGACATATAACTCTTTAGATCGTGGATTTTTCCCTACTGATGGACTTAAAATAACAGCTAATGCTAAAGTTACAGCACCATTATTTGAAAATAGGTTCTATAAACTAGTCTCAGATGCGTCTTACTATTATCCTATTGACAATGACCATAACTGGATCTTTTTAACTCGTGCTCGATTAGGCTATGGTGGCGGTTTAGGTGGAAAAGAGTTACCTTTTTATGAAAACTTCTATGCTGGTGGTGCCTCTGTGCTACGTGGGTTTAAATCAAATACTGTAGGTCCTAAAGCGGTATATCTTAATAAAAGTGGAGTTTGCGATAGCTTAGATAATACATCTGGATGTACAAAATCAAAAGATGCTGTAGGTGGTAATGCTATAGCTTTTGCAAGTACAGAGCTAATACTTCCAACGCCATTTGCTAGCGAAAAATATGCTGATAATATTAGAACATCACTATTTTTCGATGCAGGTACTGTATGGGATACTGAATGGAATTTAAAAGGAAAAAATATCCCTGATTATAGTTCCCCATCGGATATTAGGATGTCTGCTGGGCTTGCTGTGCAATGGATGTCTCCATTAGGTCCTTTAGTCTTTTCTTATGCTCAACCGTTTAAGAAATATGATGGTGATTCAACTCAACAGTTTCAATTTAATATAGGTTCTACATGGTAATTCCATGTTATAAAATAGAAAACAAATAGGTGATTAAAGTGAAAAAAATTATATATTTTCTTAGTGTTAGTACGGCATTACTTTTTGCAAGCTTTGTAAATGCTGAAGTAAAAATTGGTGTAGTCGATGTTATGTCAGTATTACAACGTATGCCGCAACGCGAATCGGTTGGTAAAGCATTGGATAGTGAATTTGAAGCAAGAGCTAAATCATTACAAGCTGAAGAAAAGAAAGCAAATGAAGCTGCTGCACGATTAAAAAAAGATGGTTTAACATTGTCTTCATCTGAAAAAACGAAATTAAATAAAACAATTTCTGATTTTGAAAATAAAGCTAAGGCTTTTTCTGCAGATTATCGTAAGCGTGAAACAGAAGAAGCAGAGAAATTATTAATTAAAATCCAAGAAGCTATTAAAGATATAGTCGCAAAAGAAAAATACGATATTATTTTAAAAGCAGAAGCCACCTTATCAGCTTCAGATGCGGTTGACATTTCAGACAAAGTGTTGGAAAAGGTTAAAAAATAATGTTTTCCTTTCGTTTAGAGCAATTAGCTAAGCAACTTGATGCTAGGTTATATGGTGATGGTGATTTAGCCATCACTGGTATAGCATCAATGAATAGTGCTATATCAGGTCAAATTACATTTTTATCTGATAAGAAATTACAAAAGAATTTATTAGAATGCAAAGCTTCTGCTGTGGTAATGACAGAAGAGGGTCTTGAGCATTGGAATGGTGCAGCCCTTATTGTAAAAGATCCATACCTTGCATATGCAAAATTAGCACAATACCTAGATACTACTCCAGCTCCAGCTAAGGATATAGCTACATCAGCAGTGATTGATTCGACTGCTCAATTAGGTAGTAATGTTTCTATTGGCGCTAACGCTGTTATCGAAAGCGGTGTGATATTAGGAGACGATTGTATCATTGGTGCAGGGTGTTTTGTTGGAAAAAATACAACAATAGGTGCAGGTACAAAATTATGGGCTAATGTTTCTATTTATCATAATTGTATTATTGGAGAAAATTGCCTGATTCAATCTGGGACTGTAATTGGTGCAGATGGATTTGGTTATGCTAATGATAAAGGGAAGTGGGTTAAAATTCCTCAATTAGGGCGTGTTGTCATTGGCAATAACGTTGAAATTGGTGCCTCAACGACAATTGATCGCGGTGCTCTTGATGATACTATTATTGGTAATGGTGTTATTATTGACAATCAATGTCAGATTGCTCATAACGATGTAATTGGAGATCATACGGCCGTTGCTGGTGGCGTTATTATGGCTGGAAGTTTAACTATTGGTCGACATTGTTTGATTGGTGGTGCAAGTGTTATTAATGGACATATGGAAATATGTGACCAAGTTACAGTAACAGGTATGGGTATGGTAATGCGCCCAATTACACAGCCAGGTGTTTATTCATCAGGTATTCCATTGCAAGAAAACAAAGTATGGCGAAAAACGGCATCATTAGTTTTACATATTGACGAAATGAATAAACGCTTGAAAGCGCTTGAGAAGAAACTATTAAATGTCTCGACGTAGACGATTGCGGTCGGTATAATGCATGCCTATTTTTTAATTTTTTAGCTCAATTATCGTTTTTATATAATTATGAGCAAATAATATTCAATAATTTCGAGGTATAAACATGCAAGTTTCGGTAGAAACAACACAAGGATTAGGTCGACGTTTATCTATTACAATTAAAGCTGAAGATATTAAAAAAGCGGTTGATAAAGAGCTTATTAATACAGCAAAAAAAGTACGCATTGATGGTTTTCGTAAAGGAAAAGTGCCTTTAAAAATTGTTGAACAACGTTATGGTGCTTCTATTTTACAAGATGCTTTAGGCGATTTGATGCAACGGAATTTTGTTGACGCTATTATTCAAGAAAAATTAAATCCAGCTGGAGCTCCGACTTATACTCCACAAGAATATAAAAATGGTGAAGATTATACATTTACTGTTGAATTTGAAGTTTACCCAGAAATAAAAGTTGAAAATTTAGATAAAATTGAAGTTGAAAAACCAGTTGCAGAAGTTGCTGATGCAGATGTTGAAACAATGATTGAAACATTACGCAAACAACAAGGTGCTTGGAAAGAAGTTGAAAAAGCGGCTGAAGAGCAATATCGTGTTACTTTGGATTTTGTCGGTCAAGTTGATGGTGCCGAGTTTGAAGGTGGTAAGGCTAATGATTTTGCTTTAGTGTTAGGGCAAGGTCGTATGATTCCAGGTTTTGAAGATGCAATTATTGGTCATAAAGTAGGTGATAAGTTTGATATTAATGTGACTTTCCCTGAGGACTATCATGCTGAAAACCTAAAAGGTAAACCTGCTGTATTTGCATCTACACTTAAAAAGGTTGAAGAACTTGAATTACCTGAACTTACCGAAGACGTTGTTAAACGCTTTGGTATTGTAGATGGTACCGTTGAAAGTTTGAGAGCTGAAGTTCGTAAAAATATGACAAGAGAACTCAACGCAACAATTCGTAACAAAGTTAAAACACAAGCTATTGATGGTTTAGTTAAAAATAATGAGATTGATGTACCTGTGGCATTAATCGATCGTGAAATTGATGTGTTACGTCAACAAGCCTTATCTCGCTTTGGCGGTAATGTCAAACAAGGTATGGAATTACCGAAAGAACTATTTGAAGCTGAGGCTAAAAAACGTGTTGCTACAGGCTTATTATTTAGTGAAATAATTGAAAGTAATAAATTAACTGCAGACGAATCGCGTGTTCAAGCATTAATTGATGAAATTGCGACTGCATATGAAGATCCAAAAGAAGTTTCAGAATATTATCATAAAGATAAAAAAGCGATGGAGAATATTCGAGCTGTTGCATTAGAAGATCAAGTTGTAGATCTGTTATTAGCTAGTGCGAAAGTAACAGAAAAGAATTATTCATTTTCTGAATTAATGAATCAGCAGATAGCTTAATCTATTAGCTTTTTCATTTAA
The DNA here is from genome assembly GCF_046635605.1 of Gilliamella sp. BG3. Taxonomy (NCBI): domain Bacteria; kingdom Pseudomonadati; phylum Pseudomonadota; class Gammaproteobacteria; order Orbales; family Orbaceae; genus Gilliamella; species Gilliamella sp. BG3. Next base: position 70,097 of record NZ_JBIDFE010000005.1, on the reverse strand, counting down.
TTTAAAAACGCTCACTTTTAAGCCCAAATATGTATTATCTGTTTGGGCTATTTTGTTAATTAGGAGATAAAAATGCCTTTTGAATCATATATGGGTGTTATTCCAATGGTAGTTGAACAAAGCTCTCGGGGTGAACGAGCTTATGATATTTACTCACGGTTATTAAAAGAGCGAGTTATATTTTTGACGGGTCAAGTTGAAGATAATATGGCAAACCTTATTATTGCTCAAATGTTATTTCTAGAAGCAGAGAATCCTGATAAAGATATCTATTTGTATATCAATTCACCTGGTGGGGTTGTTACAGCTGGCATGGCTATTTATGATACAATGCAATTTATAAAACCAGATGTTAGTACAATTTGTTTGGGACAAGCTTGTTCAATGGGGTCATTGCTTTTAACAGCTGGAGCTAAAGGTAAACGTTATTGCTTACCAAATGCACGTGTCATGATTCACCAACCATTAGGTGGTTTTCAAGGACAGGCTTCTGATATCCAAATACATGCACAAGAGATTTTACAGGTAAAAAACCGGCTAAATAATATTTTAGCAATGCACACAGGTCAAGATATTAGTGTGATTGAAAAAGATACCGACCGTGATAATTTTATGTCTGCCGATAAAGCAGTTGAATATGGTTTAGTTGATGCCATATATAGTAAACGATCTTAATGTTGGGTAGGTGATAAACGTGAATAAAGAAAGTTCAGAAAAATTACTCTATTGTACTTTTTGTGGTAAAAGTGAGCATGAAGTCCGTAAACTTATTGCTGGTCCATCATCTATTTATATTTGTAATGAATGTATAGGATTATGTAATGATATTTTAAAAGAAGAGAAAAAAAGTTTTCTTTCTCATGAAGAGTTTATTAGTAAACCATTACCAACACCACACGAAATTAGAGAGCATCTTGATGAATACGTAATTGGTCAAGAAAGAGCTAAAAAAGTTTTATCTGTTGCTGTTTATAATCATTATAAGCGCTTACGTAACCATGCTAGTCGTAGTGATGTTGAATTAGGCAAAAGTAATATTTTGCTTATAGGACCTACTGGTAGCGGTAAAACATTATTAGCTGAAACATTAGCTCGTTTTTTAGATGTACCTTTTGCTATGGCTGATGCAACAACACTAACTGAAGCTGGTTATGTTGGTGAAGATGTAGAAAATATTATTCAAAAATTATTACAGAATTGTGATTATGATGTTGAAAAAGCTCAGAGGGGGATTATTTACGTTGATGAAATCGATAAAATTTCACGAAAATCGGATAACCCATCTATTACTAGAGATGTTTCTGGTGAGGGAGTTCAACAGGCTTTATTGAAAATTATTGAAGGCACTATCGCTTCTGTTCCGCCAAAAGGTGGACGTAAACATCCTCAGCAGGAGTTTTTGCAAGTAGATACTTCAAAAATTCTATTTATTTGTGGTGGTGCATTTAGTGGTTTGGATAAAGTCATTGAGAATCGTGTATCAATTAATACAGGAATAGGTTTTGGTGCTGAGGTAACAAGCACTAAAAATAAACTTTCTGAGTCGGAGCTATTAGCAAAAATTGAAGCAGAAGACTTAGTTAAGTTTGGTTTAATTCCTGAGTTTATCGGAAGATTACCTGTTATAGGAACATTATCCGAATTAGATAAAAATGCCTTAATTAATATTCTAACGGAACCTAAAAACGCTTTAACTAAACAATTTCAAACTTTGTTTGAGTTAGATGGTGTTGAGCTTGAGTTTACGAGAGAAGCCTTGGATGCTATCGCTATAAAAGCGATGCAAAGAAAAACAGGAGCGAGAGGTTTGCGTTCAATTGTTGAAAATATATTATTAGATATAATGTATGACTTACCATCAATGAATACTATTAACAAAGTAATTGTTGAAAAAGACACCGTTGAACAATCTCTAGCACCGAAATTAATCCATCGTGAAGATGCTGAAATCTCGGCTTGAAATATATATTTGCCATCATAAATATGATGGCAAGAGCTATACCTCAAATTAATATTAAAGCAAAATTTCAGTAAATACTGTCAAGATGTTCTAGAATTAATGTATGTTAAAACAAAAAAGATAGGCTTGAATATCTAAAAATGAACCCAATATCTATCTAATAGATTTGTACTACTAGAGAGAATAAAATGAAAATAAAACGAACTAAACAAATGATTATGCCTATTTTACCATTGCGTGATGTTGTTGTATTTCCACATATGGTAATTCCTCTCTTTGTTGGTAGAAGTAAATCAATACGTTGCTTAGAAGGTGCAATGGAAATGGATAAGCAAGTCTTTCTTGTAACCCAAAAAAATCCTTCTCAAGATGATCCTGATATAGATGATTTATATGATGTCGGAACTGTGGCTAATGTTTTACAATTACTTCAATTGCCAGATGGAACAGTAAAAGTTCTTGTTGAAGGTATTGCAAGAGCTAAAATGAATGACATTGTTGAGAACAACGACAATGAATATTTTATTGCAAAAGTCAAACCATTAAGTGAAGTAAAAAAAGCCGCGGATATAAGTGAAGCCATGATACGCTTGACTTTATCTAACTTTGATGAATACTCAAAACTAAACAAAAAAATAACTCAGGAAATTGTTGATTCTATACATTTTTTGAAGGAACCTTCACGTTTAGCCGACTCTATTGCTGCAACTTTATTTTTGAAAGTTGAACAAAAACAAGAGATTTTAGAAACCGCTAATCTTATAAAGCGTTTTGAATTGCTTATTTCATTGATGGAATCAGAAATTGATTTACTACAAGTTGAAAAAAATATTCGACACCGAGTTAAACAACAAATGGAAAAGGCTCAAAGGGAGTATTACCTCAATGAGCAAATTAAGGCGATTCGTAAAGAGTTAGGCGATATAGATAATAAACCTGATGAATATGAAGAATTAAAAGAAAAAATTACTAAAGCTAAAATGCCAAAAGAAGCTACAGACAAAGCATTAGCTGAGCTTAATAAACTTAAAATGATGCCAGCGATGTCTGCTGAGGCAACGGTTGTTCGGGGATATATTGATTGGATGCTTCAAGTTCCTTGGTATAAGCGTAGTAACGTTAAAAAAGATATTGAAGCTGCACAAAAAGTTTTAGATAAAGATCATTATGGACTTGAACGTGTAAAAGATAGAATTTTAGAATATTTAGCAGTTCAAGGGCGTGTTAATAAAGTTAAAGGTCCAATTTTATGTTTAGTTGGTCCTCCTGGTGTGGGGAAGACCTCACTTGGACAATCAATTGCTAAAGCGACAGGGCGTCAGTATATACGAATGGCGCTTGGTGGTGTACGTGACGAAGCTGAGATACGTGGACATAGGCGTACATATATAGGTTCAATGCCAGGTAAATTAATTCAACGTATGGTAAAAGTGGGGGTTAAGAATCCGTTATTTTTATTAGATGAGATAGATAAGATGGCATCGGATATGCGTGGCGACCCTGCATCTGCATTATTGGAAGTGCTTGATCCTGAACAAAATAATGCTTTTAGTGACCATTATTTAGAAGTTGACTACGATTTATCTGATGTGATGTTTGTTGCAACGGCTAACTCTATGAATATTCCTGCGCCATTATTGGATAGGATGGAAGTTATTCGTCTTTCTGGCTATACAGAAGATGAGAAATTGAATATAGCAAAACAACACTTAATTGCTAAGCAGATAGAAAATAATGGTTTGAAATCAAAAGAAATTAGTATTGATGACTCAGCTATTATTGGAATCATTCGTTATTATACACGGGAAGCTGGAGTTCGAAATCTAGAAAGAGAGATTGCAAAAATTTGTCGTAAAGTTGTTAAGCAATTAGCATTAAATAGCAAATTGAAAAAAGTAACGGTAACCCAAGATAACTTAAAAGATTTCTTGGGAATACAGCGTTTTGATTACGGTAAGGCAGATAATGAAAACCGTATTGGGCAAGTTATTGGTCTTGCGTGGACAGAAGTTGGTGGAGACTTACTTACTATTGAATCAGTAAGTGTACTAGGTAAAGGAAAATTGACTTACACTGGTTCATTAGGTGATGTTATGCAAGAATCGATTCAAACGGCATTAACAGTTGTTCGATCTCGTGCAGAAAAATTGGGTATTAATAGTGATTTTTATGAAAAACGCGATATCCATGTACATGTGCCTGATGGAGCAACGCCAAAAGATGGACCGAGTGCAGGTATCGCAATGTGTACTTCACTAATTTCAACATTAACGGGTAATCCAGTTCGTTCTGATGTTGCTATGACTGGCGAAATAACATTACGTGGTGAAGTTTTACCTATCGGCGGATTAAAAGAAAAATTATTAGCTGCACACCGAGGAGGAATTAAAACTGTATTGATTCCAATGGATAATGTTAAAGACTTGGAAGATATTCCTGATAATGTAAAATCTGAAGTTGATATACATCCAGTAAAATGGATTGATGATGTGCTTACAATTGCATTGCAGAATAATCCATTTGGTGTAGAGTCAGTACCAATAACTAGAAAAACTATTAAGAAATTAAAAAATAGCGTTGATAGTCCTGCTATATTAAACTAGTTATTTATTAATTTAATAAAAGATCAACTCTATGTTGATCTTTTTTTTGTAGTACATAATATTCGGACAATAGCCAATTTAGTTAAATATGCTATACTTTTACAATTCAACATTTGGTATGGAGAATCGCAATAAATGATGGAGACAATCCGAACAGCAGCAAATAATATTGTTGTTAAGATTATTTTTGCAATAATTATTTTATGTTTTATTTTCACTGGCGTCGGATTTCTAGGCTTTGGTGGCAGTGTAAGTGTTCAAGATCAACAGAAATATATCGCAAAAGTTGATGGTGAAGGTATTAGTCGGGCCGAATTCGAAGCTCAAGCTAGAGCAGTAACAGCGAATGCTGGAGGCGATAGTTCTTTTATCAAAAAATTACGCCGTAATGTTTTATCTTATCAAATTGATAATTATTTAGCTTATAAATTTTCAGAAAAAGTTGGTGTAGCTATTAGTAATGATCAAATCAAAAAGTTTATCAAAAAACAAAAAGAGTTTTTTAAAGATGGTAAATTTGATAATCAGACATATTTAAACCTTCTAGCTGAAAATAATTTTACTCCAGATAGTTATGCTGAAATTATAAGAACTGTATTACAGCAACAACAGACTGTTAATGCTATAATAAATAGTAATTTTATTCTGCCAATTGATTCTGAAATAGCTTCTCTTAAAAATCAAACTAGAAGTGTATATGCTACTTCTGTTAATGCTTCTGTAAGTGATATTGATGAGTCGAATATTACGTTAGATGATGAACAAAAATATTATAACGAACATTCAAAAGATTTTTTTAAAAATGAGCGTGTAAAAGTTAAATATATTATGACTTCTGACGAATCTTTGAGAAAAACAATTAGCGTTACTGAAAAAGAAATTAAAAATGAGTATGATAAAAATATTAAAACTTATTCATATCCAGCTAAGAGAGCTTATAGTGTAATTTTTGTGACTAATAAAGAACAAGCTAATGAAATTGCAAAGGATCTTTCGTCTGGAGCTGATTTTGATACTATTGCTAAAACTGTTAATCAGAATCATGATATTTCACCTTATGGCAAAAATGGTTCATTAGGCTGGTTTGCTGATGATGATTCATTACCTCAAGTTTTTAAAGATGCTCAATTAAAGAAAGTAGGGAAAATCTCATCGCCAATAGCCGTTGATAGTGGTTACGCAATAGTGAAATTAGATGGTATACAACCTAAAAAAGTTATGGATTTCGATTATGCTAAATACCAAATCAAGCCAAAACTCACTGAACAAAAAATACAAAAAGCTTTAGAAAATGAAGAGAATAAAATTAAAACTGCATTACATGATTCTCCTAAAAGTATTGAAGAGCTTGCTAACAAACTTGGATTTGAAGTAAAGACCTCAAATTGGATATCTTTCAACGATAAGTTTTCACTTGCTGCTCATCCTGAGGTTAGGGATGTGATTTTTAGTGAAGAAATGATAGTCGATGGTAAGGCAACGGATAAAATTTCTGATTTAATACCTGTAGATAGGAGTTTTGGGAAGTTTGATTTTGTTGTACAAACAGTTGATTATCGCCCTGAAGGTATAGCTCCATTTGATGAGGTTAAAGATGATATTCATAAAAAACTTTTTACAGAAAAGGCTCAAAGCCAGTTTAGATCTAGTGTTGATAATATATTGACTCAACTTAACGAAACTGGAAAAGCCAAAAATGTCCAATTTGCAAAAAAATATGTTTTGAATCGAAATTCAACAGAACTTGATCAAAAAGTTGTTAATATGGTCTTTAATTTAAATCCTTCAGTATCTGGGAAGACTGTTTATGGTGTGGAATTTTTAGATGATAAAAATGCTTATATTGTTGCGCTAACTAAGGTAGATACCCCAAAAGAATATGAAGATATTTCTTCTGAGTTATTACCTTTATTTATTAATAATATGCATTATTATCTTGCTGCTGACATACGCTCTAAGGCTAAGATAGAAATTATGCCTGATTCCAATTTGTGATTTAACTCCCAAAATAGTAGAAATAATTGAAAAAATGAAAAGTCACTTAGGTGGCTTTTCTCATTTTTATTATTAATGAAATTTTTTTATTTGATGAAGTGAGATAGTTATAAAGCAAATTTAATTGCGTAACTATTTTATGAGGTTAATCAAATGAAAGTATTTTCACTATTATGTATTATATTATCAAGTTTTATTTTTTCGAACATAAGCTTTGCTAATTCGGTTCCAGAAACACCAACTTCCGTTAAACAAGAACAAAAACAAGTTGCTCAAGTAAATATCAATACTGCAACAGCAGAAGAATTATCAAAAGTATTAACTGGGATTGGGGCAAGTAAAGCTCAGAAGATAATAGAATACCGAGAAAAGTTTGGTCCTTTTGTTTCAGTTGAGCAGCTAAAGGAAGTTTCAGGTATTGGACAGGCAACATTGGATAAAAATGCTGGTAAAATAATATTATAATTTATTATCTCCACTAATTAGTATTGGTGGAGATAATATCACTTTAATTATCAATGGGATCGACATCAATACTCCATCTTACTTTTGATGTTTCACTCCATTTTCCTATTACGATTAATAGTTGATCCAAAATTTTCTGTAATTGTTGTCTACTTGTATGTTGAAGTAGTAATTGCCAACGATGATATCCTGCTTTTTTCGGTTGACTTGCAGGCATTGGCCCCAACTGCCATAAAGTATTATTACTATGTTCTTTTAGCCAATCATGCACATGTTGTAAGAATGCTGGAGCGTAATGATTGTTACGATCAGCTGCACGAATTAATGTTTGGTAACTAAACGGAGGTAATTGTGTATGTTGCCGTTCTTGTAACGTTAATTTAGCAAATTTTTCATAACCTTGAGTTAGTAAAATATTGAGTAAAGGGTGATCTGGATGATATGTTTGTAAAATAACTTGTCCAGCTTTAGTTTCACGACCTGCTCTTCCTGATACTTGAGTATAAATTTGTGCAAATCGCTCAGTTGCCCTAAAATCACTTGAGAATAATGCCCCATCAACATCGACAATTCCAACTAAAGTTACATCCGGGAAATGATGCCCTTTAGCTAAAATTTGCGTGCCAACTAAAATGTGTGCGCCACCTTGTTGAATACTTTGTAAATAGTTATCTAATGCGCCTTTTTTATTCACTGTGTCTCGATCAATGCGGCTAATTTTAATATTAGGAAAGAGGATTTCAAGTTGTTGTTCAAGTTGTTCTGTTCCAAATCCAATAGGCATTAAATGAGTTGATCCACATTTTGGGCATTGTTTAGGAATCGTCCTCGGTGTATCACAATAATGACATATAAGTTTGTGTTGTTTTTGATGTAGTGTATAAGGTCTATCACAGCGAGGACATTCAGCAATCCATCCACAGTCATGGCATATTAACAATGGTGAAAAGCCTCGGCGATTTAAAAATAGCATTACCTGATTATTATTAGATAAATGTTTTTTTATTTGTTCAATTAATGGTTGAGATAAACCTGCAGTAAGTACTAACCCACGCAGATCCAAAATTGACTGTTTGGCTAGCATTGCATTACCGGCTCTTTCGGTTAATTGTAATAAATGGTATTTGTGATTTTGTACATTATTGAGTGTTTCAAGCGACGGTGTTGCGGAGCCTAAAACAATTGGAACATTGTTAAATTTTGCTCGAATAATTGCTAAATCTCGGGCATTATAACGCCAACCTTCTTGTTGTTTATAGGAACTATCATGCTCTTCATCAATAATAATCATTCCTAAGTCTTTAAAAGGAGTAAAAAGTGATGAGCGAGTGCCAACAACAATAGCATTTTCACCATGTTTACTTCTTAGCCAAACAGTGAGTCTTTGTTTATCCGTTAATCCTGAGTGCAAAATATCAATTGGCGCATTAAAGCGTTTTTTGAAACGTCCAATTGTTTGTGGTGTTAACCCAATTTCTGGAACTAGTACTAATGCTTGCTTACCTGTAGCTAATATATTAGATAGTATATTTAAATATACTTCTGTTTTACCCGATCCAGTCACTCCTTCTAATAAAAATACTTCAAATTGATGATTTTTGTTGTTGATTGTTTCTATAGCATAGGTCTGTTCTTTATTTAGCTGAATTGAACTAGTATTTGTTGAAAAATTGGTTTGCCATTGAATATTATCGGATTGGCAGTTTACTTGTTCTATAAGATTTTTTTTCTGTAATTCTTGATAGATAGTACTACTTACTTCATTTTCAGAAGGGGTATTATTTCTGAATGATGATAATAATAATTTTTGTTTCGGAGTCCGTGATAATGATTTTAAATCAATATTTTTACCCAATTGAGTTAATTGCCATCGTTTGGTGTCTTCCTTGATTGCTTTTCGCCCTTGTCGTAATAAAACAGGTATAGAATGAAAAAGAACTTCGCCAATAGGATAATGGTAATAACTAGCAGCCCAGTTTAACAACCGCCAAATAGAAGGTGTAAAAACAGGTTCAGTATCAATAACAGTTGTAATCGTTTTTAAGCTTTCAATATCAAATTCGGTTTTTTCGTCAATACTAACAATAATTCCTATTGCGTCACGTTTACCAAAAGGAACTTTAACCCGCATTCCAACTTGAGCTGGTTTAGTTAATTGATAATCAAATATTTGGTAAAGTGGTACAGGTAAGGCTATATGAGCGATAAGCATTAAAAAATCACAGATATTATAATTTATATAAAGCTATATTGTACGCAGTTTTTACATAACCCGCAAAAGTTATAAAAACAATCTAGTTTTTATTCATCTAGATTTATTACATTAATAACCTTAAAAGGATTAGTAGTAACTATTAATAAAATTTGCTATCTTGGTAAAAATTGATAATTAATAAAATAGTAGGGATTAAAGGATGAGTGAATCATTTTCGCACATTAATCAGCGAGGTGAAGCCTGTATGGTTGATGTCTCAGAAAAACTAATAACAACACGCGAAGCAAGAGCTGAGTCATTAGTCTTAATGAATGCTGAAACATTGAAGATGATTATTGAGGGTAAACATCATAAAGGCGATGTTTTTGCAACAGCAAGAATTGCAGGGATTCAAGCTGCTAAAAAGACTTGGGAGCTTATTCCGCTTTGTCATCCACTTTTTTTGAGTAAAATTGAAATTAACATAGAAGTAGATCAAATAAAAAATTGTGTCCGAGTTCAATCGCTTTGTCGATTGAATGGGCAAACAGGTGTTGAAATGGAAGCAATGGTTGCCGCATCTATTGCAGCATTAACCATTTACGACATGTGCAAAGCGGTTCAAAAAGATATGGTGATTTCTCAAGTAAGATTGTTGACGAAAAGTGGTGGTAGGTCAGGGGAGTTTATTGCTCAAAAGGTTTAATAGATAGAAAATGAATAAAGTTATTTTTTTCGCTCAAATTAGAGAATTAGTTGGGACTGAGAGTGTTATGTTAGATGCTAATCAACTTCCAGTTTCCTATCTTATCGATCAGTTAAGTGAACGTGGTGAACAATGGTTTTTGGCATTTAAGGAAAACTCTGTTTTATGCGCTGTAAATCAAACGTTGGTTGATTTTGATTATATTGTGAAAGAAGGCGATGAAATCGCTTTCTTTCCTCCTGTAACAGGTGGATAATATTATGGATCTTATCAAGGTTAGTGAGCAGCCGATTGATATTAATAAGTTAAACGATTGGCTTTCACAATTACCACAAGATGGTGCTGTTGTCTCTTTTATGGGCAAAGTTCGTAGTAATGAAAAACAAACGATAAGCTTATTTTTAGAACATTATGCAGGAATGACAGAGAAGGTCTTGGCTAATATCATAGCCCAAGCTAGAGAGCGGTGGCAATTAAGTCGAGTTGCGGTAATTCATCGAGTAGGTGAAATTAGCGCAAATGAAAAGATTGTTTTTGTGGGAGCAAGTAGCGCACATCGTTCAGATGCGTTTGCAGCAGTAGAGTTCATTATGGATGTATTAAAGAACGAAGCGCCTTTTTGGAAAAAAGAACGAACGCCCCAAGGCGAAACTTGGGTTGAAGCAAAAAAAACAGATAAAGAAGCTTTGAGAAAATGGTATTAGTATTTATTTAGTATATAATGATATTAAGTTATGTCATTCTTTTTTAACGAGAGGTAATTAATGAGAAATTATTCACCTAATGGTTCGATTATTGAACAATCTAGTAATCGCGTGCAAACATACATGAGTCATGTTTATGGTTGGATGACCGTCGGATTACTATTAACAGCTCTGGTTGCTTGGTTTGCATCCAATAACTATCAGCTTTTGAACGTTTTATATCAAGGTATGTGGGTATTGCTTATTGCTGAATTTGCTTTAGTTTTTGCCATTTCTGGATTGATTAATCGTCTCTCTGGAGCTGTTGCGACAACATTATTCATGCTTTATTCGGTTTTAAATGGTTGCACATTTTCGATTTATTTTATTGTTTATACTTCATCATCAATAGCAAGTGTATTTTTTATTACTGCTGGAATGTTTGCAGCTTTGGCTCTTTATGGTTATACCACTAAACGTGATTTGTCTGGTTTTGGACGCTTTTTATTTATGGGATTAGTAGGTGTTGTAATTGCTTCGCTCGTTAATATCTTCATGCAAAGCCAGCCATTAATGTGGGCTATTACGTATATTGGTGTATTTGTTTTTGCTGGATTAACAGCTTATGATACACAAAAACTGAAAGAGTTAGGCGATCAATTATCGCAGGATGATCCTAATATGTTTAGGCGATTTGTTATTTTAGGTGCACTAACCCTTTATCTTGATTTTATTAACTTATTCATTATGTTGTTAAGAATTTTTGCAGATCGTCGATAACTGTATTTCATTCAACTAAAAGGGCTCTAAATTGAGCCTTTTTTATTAAAATTTTATTAGAATCGTATTTTTTTAGTGCTAGTTTGTTAAAAAGTTTCAGGAAAGACTATGTTTCAATATAAAATACAGTAAAATTCTTATTATAATGAATTAATAACTTACTTAACACTATGAAAAAATTATACTATTTTGCCTTAATTAATCTATTTATTTCATCAATACTATCAATTCGTTTTTTTCTTGTCCCCGAGGCATCATTTAATTGGCCGAGTGTGGCATTTTCAATATTTGCTGTATTGGGGCATTTTTTCTCGGCTTATTTATTACTTTTGGTTGTTTGTATACCTCTTTTATGGTTTAAACAAGCTATTCGCAATATTATTTTAGCTGCAATATTTAGCTTTATTCAAATTGGATTATATATCGATACTATTGTATTTCAACAGTATCGATTTCACGTAAATCAATCTGTCTTATCCATGGTTTTGTCTGGACAGGTTGTCGATTTTTCGATAATTACCTATTTTTTAATGTTTACGCTTATTGTTGTTGTATTTTGCACCGAGCATTTTATTCTTTACTTGCTCAATAACAAATTAACTTCATTGCATAAAAATTCAAGAATTGTTTTATTATCAACAATATTTCTTTTTAGTTCATTTTTAATTAGTCATGTTGTGCACATGATTGCATTTTATTATGCTTATTCGCCTCTTATGGTAGTGAAAGAATATATTCCACTTTATCGACCATTTACGTCAAAAAGAATCATGAATTTTTTTGATGAAAAAGGGCAACAAAAAGCCGTGTTGTATAACAAAGATAATAGTAATGCTAGTGTTGATTACCCCAAAAATCCTTTAGTGATTAATCCAGAAAATAAAAAAACTAAAAATATTATGTTTATTGTTTTGGATTCTTGGCGATATGATACGTTTAGTGAAGAAATTTCGCCTAATACATTTCGTTTTGTTAAGCAGAATAATGGGGTCATTTTTGATAACCATTATTCAACTGGTAATGCAACACGTACAGGTATTTTTGGTTTGTTTTATGGTATTCCTGGTACTTATTGGGATTCATTTTTACGAAATAGTGTTCCTTCACTCTTTATCACAACACTACAGAAAGAAAACTATAATATTGGGATTTTTACGTCAGCTAAAGTGACTGCTCCAGAATTTGATCGAACAGCCTTTGTTACCATTAAAAATTTAAGAATTAGTAGTAAAGATGGTTCGGCATCTAATCGAGATAAACAAATTACTGATGATTGGCTTGCATGGTATAAACTACGAGATACATCTAGACCGACATTTTCTTTTTTATTCTATGATGCTCCTCATGCTTATGACTTTCCTGACGATTTTTCGGTGAAATTCAAACCTATTGGTGATCTTAATTATATGACATTGAGTAATGACACCGATCCTTTGCCTATTTTTAATCGTTACAAACAAAGTGTTTATTATGATGATTATTTACTACAAAATATTTATGATGAGCTTGTAGAATCAGGTTCGTTAGATAATACAATATTGATTATTACAGGTGATCATGCTCAAGAGATGAATGATAATAAATTAGGATTTTGGGGGCATAATGGTAATTACACAGATGCACAAACAAAGGTGCCTTTTATTATTATTGGTGGTAAAGAATTAGAGAGCCTTAAAAATAATAGTACAAAAATAACAAGCCATGAAGATGTCGTTCCTACCTTAATGAAACATTATTTATATGTGAAAAATGATATAAGTGATTATTCGACAGGTTATGATTTATTTAATCCTATAACTGACCGTAACTGGCTTTTGATGTCTAATTATAGTTCTTATGCGGTGAGAACATCTGATAATATTTATCTTGTTAATCGATTAGGTATTAGTCATTATATGGATTTACATAATCGTGAAGTTGATGAAGTGCCAAATTATCAATATATTCAAGAAGCAATGAATCATATGCGTTATTTTTCTCAATCAGGAAAAAATAGCTTAATAAATAAAAACAATTAATTATTAATATTAAGTTGATAATACGGTTAAATTATATAAAGCAATTTCAGGTGAAACATCTTATGATGTTTTTAGAGGATTATTTCAATCATGAAGTGTGAATAGCTCAATTCTTTTTTACAAATAATTGATAAAAATTTGGATATATAATTGATTTTATTGTTTTCATTTGTGTTAATAAAGATCCTATATATCAATAAAACAGAGATCACATTAATGTTGTTTTTGGCGTACTTTTGTTTAGCATATGATATATTAAAACTCTTTATGATTTGCTTTTAGAATAACGACATAGAGCAAATTAACACTTATGACAATAAAGTAACAATAATTGCCTTGATACCACTAAAACCGATGTAAAGGCCCTTTTATAATTTCATTAATTTGCATTATAAAAATACCTTGTTAAAATAAACCCGAAGCAAATTAAAGCATTATTCAAAAACGATATAATATTATTATTTTTAATTTATAAAAATATGGCTGGTTTGTATGATTCTGGAATTTAAAAATTATAAAAATGATCTCTTAAATCAAAGTACAATAAAAGATAAATATTAAGAATGGGTTTTATGGCTAATTTTCTAAAAAAAACATTTGGGGCATTAACTCTAGGTTATTTGATACGACAATATCTATTTTGTTTAATATTTGTTGTACCGCTTTTTTGTTTAATCATATTTAAGTTTAAAAATCCTGAAAGTATATATTTAGGTGTATGTATTTTAATACAATGGGGATTATATCCATATTCTAGATTTGTTTATGAAGGTGTTGTGAATTACATAGTTGGGGATAATTTATTTATTGTACGAACAGAATTGTTCTTAATAGTAAAAATATGGACAATGGCGCTGTGTTTTGGTTTTGCTTGGTTACTTGCTCCACTAGGTTTATTATATTTATATTTTCGATCGCCTTAGTTAGATGGATTTACCTTGCTATGCATTATTAAAAATATAAGTAATATAGCAATGATAATTCTGATACTTACTTTATATTGGGCTTTCTTTTTTATCCAAGCATGACTACTCACTAAAATTAGACGTACTTTTTTATAGTATTGCTGTATTAAAAGGTTATATTATGAATTGTTATAAGTTAGCAAGATAAAGCAGATTAACACTTGTAATAACCAAGTAAAAAACTACCAAACTATTACTAGCATAAAACACAATGCTACCAAGAGAGATTTATGAATCAACAAAATACCAATAATTGCCTTGATACGACTCAAACCGATGTAAAACGCTCTTTTATAATTTCAATTATGCATAAATTAGTTCCTTTTTCGATGATTTGGGTAAGTTTAGTTTTAATGTATGGCGTAATATGTATGTACACTAACACTGTTGGACAAGATGAGTTTTACCGTTTTATCTTCTTTTTACGTAGCCCTTTTGTTGTGGTGCTTAATTGTATTGCATTATTTATTAGTGTTTACCATTCAATAGTTTGGTTTAATTTAATACCCAAAGCTTTACCTTGCACAATATTTAATAAAAAATCTAACGCATTATTACTGATTGCGGGACTGTGGATGGTGATGCTAACTGTTTCGATTTTTTTATTTTTATTTGTATTGAAGTGAGTGGTATTGAATTAATGAAAAATCAACAAATTCAAGTTAAAAATACTGATGGAAAAGTCATAAAAGGATTATTTGCTTTAGGCGGTACATGGGCTGCAATTTTTTTACCAGTTGTGCTTGTCATTTTGGCATTTATTATTCCTTTTGGCGATGCAATAACACGTTCTTATATTCTTAAAATAGCCAATAAAGAAATTGGTAAAGTTTTTTTATTTTTGATGATTTCATTACCTATCTGGTGTGGATTACAACAAATTTTATCCATTTTACACGAGCGTAAAATCTATCCTAAACGTGAAAAATTACTGACGTTTGGATTAGCATTAGCATGGACATTACATGCTATTTATATATTGTTTATTCGAATGTAAGAGATATTTTTTTGAATTGTAAGAACAACGGCAAAAATACACAAAACGTTATCAATCAAATCACGTTTTGTGTATTTTAAAGACTAATAATAAGTAAGTTTGCGGGTAATAGTTGTCTGTTTACCACCGTTATTATTTTTAATTTTAATTGCTGTTAGCCAATCGTTTTTTTCATTAAAGGTTGAAAAATTAGTTACATAATGAGCCGCTTCTTTGCCTGATGACAAATAAGTAGCTTCAATGGTTGTTAATCGATGATGACCATTATCATATTGATACGAAAAATCACTCTCATTTCTCATATTATTACTAAATTGATACAACACTTTGGTTAGCTGTTGCTCTTGATATCCAAATGTATAAATTGAAGCCCCTTTTTGTTCTTTACCTGTGTAGTTACCATTCTCATCAGTTTCTTTAAGTAGCCATTGTACATTTTTATTGATAAGACAATTATTACTGTCGTATACATAATTATCTGTTTCAAAAAAGACAAAATCGGTAGCTTTTTTAGTTTGCTGTGATACGACAATTTTGCCTTGTTCATCGGTATTAAATTGGATAATGCTGTTAGTTTTATCTTCTACATCTTCAATGATATTTTCCCAACCAGATTTATTTTTCTGTAGGTGTTCCGAGTAAATACGGGTATTTTTATCTGAATAAAGATCATAATGGCTTTGTGTGATAAGTCCGTTAGAAGCATATTCTAGTTCGTGCTTAGCTGTAGAGCTGTTAGCATCCGCTCCCAATTTGGTAGTTGAAGTCCGAATCTCTTGTTTAATATTTCTTACTGGTGAGTCAATATAATCGAGGATTTGAAAGATATAGTTATTTGCCTCAACTATATTCTGAATAGGATTATCACTACAGGTTATCGCCATGGCATTTATTGGAATTATTGATAAGCAAGGGGTTAATAAAAAAGGTAGTATTCGTTTTTGCATAATAAACCTGCTAAATAGATTGATATATTGACTTATTAACAATGGTTTATATTATAAACCATTGTTAAATTATTGCGTTGCATATTTATTTTCTACGCATTAACAAGGCATCTTCCCAACTGACCTCTCTATCTTTTTTCTTATCTCGCTGTAGATCTTGTTGAGATTCATCCTTATGAGTAAATTGCTCTGTTTTGTCAATTTTATCTTTATGTATCATAGTGTTACTTTTCTTTCGAGGTGGCTTATCTAAAAATGAAAGTAATGCTTTTGTATATTCATCTTCAGGAGAATAGAAGATCTTCTCACGTGAGCCTTGCTCAATAATACTACCATCTTTCATAACAACCACTTGGTGACACATAGTGTAAACCAACGCTAAATCATGGCTAATAAACAAATAACTAAGCTGATGCTTTTCTTGCAATGATTTCAGTAAATTAATAATTTGTTTTTGAATAGTATGATCCAACGATGAAGTAGGTTCGTCTAAAATCAATAATTCAGGCTGTAAAATTAAAGCTCTAGCAATAGCTATTCGTTGACGTTGCCCTCCAGAAAACTCGATCGGATAGCGATAACGCATATCTGGATCAAGCCCAACTTCTTGCATAATATCGATTACTGCTTGTTCACGCTGAACTTTGTTTAATTTTTTATGAGTCATTAATCCTTCACTAATAATTTGCTCAACATTGAGGCGAGGATTAAGCGAAGAGAACGGATCTTGAAATACTACTTGGATACGGCTTCGAAATGGTAATAATTTTTTACCAGTCAAATTTTGTATCGGATGGCTGTCAAATACAATTTTGCCCTGTGATTTAATCAATCGTAAAATAGCTAGTGCTGTAGTGCTTTTACCCGATCCTGACTCACCTACAATGCCAACCGTTTCACCTTGGTGTACAGCAAACCCAATATTGTTGATAATTTTCTTCTTTTGGCTGCTAAATAAACGTTTTTTGGTAATGACTTCAACATTAAGGTGATTAACATTAAGTAATATTCCAGGTGAATCGGGCAATGGTACAGGTTCACCTTTTGGCTCTGAATTCAATAGTGTTTGAGTATATTCATGCTGTGGACGTAAAAAGACACGCTGTTTATTATTGTATTCAATAATTTGGCCCTGTTGCATAACAGCCACTTTATCAGCAAGCTTTTTAACAATACCAAGGTTATGCGAAATAAAAAGCATACTCATATTGAGTTCTTTCTTTAACTCTTTTAGTAACTGAATAATTTGTGCCTGTACAGATACATCTAGTGCTGTTGTCGGTTCGTCAGCAATAAGTAACTTTGGATGCGTTAATATTGCCATAGCAATCATTACTCGCTGCCTTTCGCCACCAGATAGTTGATGAGGATAAGCTGATAATTTACTTTTTGGTTCCTTAATGCCTACACGATCAAGGTATTGTAAAATTTCGCCACGAGCTTGATTACGCTTCATTCCTCGATGTAATGCCAGCACTTCATAAAGTTGCTTTTCAACTGTATGTAGAGGATTTAATGACACCATCGGTTCTTGGAAGATCATGCTAATTTCATTGCCACGAACTTTACGAAGTTCTTTATCTGGCGCATGTAATAATGATTTTCCTTCAAACAAAATATCACCAGTAGGGTATACCACTTGTTCTTTACGTAGTAGTCGTAAAATTGATAATGCGGTAATGCTTTTCCCTGAGCCTGACTCTCCCACTAAAGCAAGTGTTTCTTGCTCATTAATATCAAAACTAACATTACTTACTACTTGCGATAGTAAATGCGTACCACGTTTAAATGCAACACTTAAATCCTGAATGGATAATAAAGGAGAACTCATTAATACACTCCTTTGTTTGGATCAAATGCATCTCTTACTGCTTCACCAATAAAAATAAGCAGTGACAGTAAAGTTGCAATAACTAAAAATGAACTGATGCCAAGCCAAGGAGCTTGTAGATTGTTTTTACCTTGTAGTAATAATCGTCCTAGTGATGGCGAATCAATCGGTAAACCAAAACCTAAAAAATCTAGCGCTGTTAGTGTTGTTATCGAGCCACAAAGTATAAAAGGTAAAAAGGTTAATGTTGCCACCATGGCATTAGGCAAGATATGACGAAACATAATTTTAGTATCACTAACTCCCATTGCTTTAGCTGCACGAATATAATCAAAATTGCGAGTACGCAAAAATTCAGTACGCACAACACCTACTAAAGCCATCCAACCAAATAATACGGTAATACCTAATAACCACCAAAAATTAAGCGGTAAAATACTGGCTAACAGAATAATAACAAATAGCTCTGGTAACCCACTCCATATTTCTATGAAACGTTGACCGATTAGATCAATTTTACCTCCATAATAGCCTTGTATAGCCCCAAAAATGACACCAATAATTGAAGTGAGAATCGTCAAGAAAATCGCAAAAAACATAGATATGCGAAAACCGTATAAAATATTGGCTAATACATCGAAACCTGCATCGGTGGTGCCTAACCAATGTGATGCCGAAGGCGGCGTTGGAAACGTGTTGGATGTATCATAAATTAATGTATTGTAGCTATAACGAAATGGCGCCCATAAAATCCAGCCATTAGCTTCTATTTTATTTTGTACAGCAGGATCAAGAAAGTTGGTTTGCGTGGCTAATTGTCCACCAAATTCCGTTTCTGGATAAAAATGAAAAATCGGCGAATAGTAATTATCCTGATATTTAATAAAAATTGGTCTATCGTTAACAATAAAATCAGCAAATAAGCTAATCACAAAACAGATCATAAATAACCAAAGTGAATAATAACCACGACGATTCTGTTTAAATCGTTGCCAACGCTGTTGATTAATAGAGTAATGGGTGGTCATTAGTTGCGAGCCTCAAAGTCAATACGTGGGTCAATCATCATATAAGATAAATCAGATAATAATTTAGTAATAAGGCTGATTAATGTAAAAATATACAATGAACCAAAAATCACTGGGTAATCACGTTGTATAATTGCCTCATATCCCAATAGCCCAAGTCCATTAAGCGAAAAGATAATTTCAATCAATAATGAACCAGTAAATAAAATACCAACAAAAGCTGCAGGAAAGCCCGATACAATCAGTAATGTTGCATTGCGAAAAACATGTTTATATAAAATTTTTCTTTCACTTAATCCTTTAGCACGTGCGGTTATTACATATTGTTTGCGGATTTCATCTAAAAATGAATTTTTAGTTAGCATGGTGAGTGATGCAAAACCGCCAATGACCATTGCAATAGTGGGTAAACAGATATGCCATGCGTAGTCTTTTATTTTGCCCCAAAAATCGAGTTGATCAAAATGGTTCGATATTAGCCCTCGTAGAGGAAAAATATCCCAATAACTACCGCCAGCAAATAATACAATAAATAAAACTGCCAATAAAAAAGCAGGTATCGCATAGCCAATAATAATTAATGTACTTGACCAAAAATCAAATGCAGAACCATCCTTCATTGCTTTGCGAATGCCTAACGGGATTGAAATGAGATAAACAATCAAAGTACTCCATAATCCTAATGAAATTGAAACAGGTAAACTTTTGGCAATTAAACCTAGTACCGATTCACTTTTAAAAAAACTATTACCAAAATCAAATAATATATATTTCTTTAGTGTTTCGATATAACGTTCAAATATCGGTTTATCAAAGCCGTACTGCTTTTCTATCATTGCGACAACTTGGGGATCAAGACCGCGTGAACCGCGATAATTTGATTCATTTTTATATTGCTGCACTGGCGTAGATGAGCCACCACTCCCAGGCAATAGCCCTTGCCCTGCTTGCGGTCCGTTTTCAATCATAGCAAGCGCCTGATCAACGGGTCCACCTGGCGCAACTTGTACAATAAAAAAGTTGATAGTTAAAATCACAAACAATGTTGGAATAATCAGCAACAGTCGACGAATAAGGTAATTGATCATATTAATGTTCCCGATTTTTAGGTAGGCTAGCTGCTTTGTTTGCATCATACCACCAACTATCAACTCCGATTGCATAAGTAGGTTGTATAGCTGGTTGCCCAAATTTATTCCAGTATGCATAATACGTTTTACTGTTATACCACATTGGAATCATTGGATATTCTTGCGTTAAAATCCGATCAAGCGCTCGTCCTAGCGGGACTAACTCTTCTTGATTATCCACATGTTTGGTGATTTCAGCAATAATGGCATCAATAGCCTTATTATGCAAACCCGAAGCATTCCATGATGAGTTAAGATACTCGCTTCCCCAAAGCAATAGCAAATTAGAGCTTGGGTAATTTACGGCATAATAATCACGTGCAACCATATCATAATCACGTTCACGAACACGTCGTAATTGTTGTGCTGAATCTAGCAAGGTAATATTCATGGTGATCCCCAAACGTGCTAAATTTTGTTGAAAGGGAATGGCATATTTAATATCACTACCGAGGTAACTGATCAGTTCAAATTCAAATGGTTGCTGTGTTTTAGTGTTAATCAGCTTACCGTCTTTAACTTCCCAGCCCGCTTGTTTTAATAATTCTGCTGCCTTTAATAAATTATCACGATTAAAGCCCTGACCATCACTTTTTGGCACATAATAGGCATTGCCGAAAGCACGCTTTGGAATAATATCTTTATAAGCATTAAGCCATTTTAATTCTTGCTCACTAGGTGTGCCGATTGCGGCATAAATGGTATTTTCGAAGAAACTATAAGGTCTTTTGTAACTGTCATAATAAAAGGCATGATTTAGCCATTCAAAATCAAATGCCAAGGTAATGGCTTCACGAACTTTAATATCTTTAAATAGGTCTTTTTGTAAATTAAACGCAAGCCATCTAGTGTCGGTAGCTGTTTGAACTGGTTTTTCTTGTTTAATAATATGGTTAGAATCAAAATATCTACCTTGATATTGAGTAAACCAGTTTTTAGGTTGATCTTCAGCACGCAAATCATATTCGCCAGCTTTAAAGGCTTCTAGCGAAACGTTATCATCCATATAATAATCAATACGTTTTTCGTCAAAATTATCTAAGCCTTTATTAATAGGTAAATTACGTGCCCAATAATTCGGATTACGTCGATAAACAACATATTGCCCTAATTTATATTCGCTAATGTAGTATGGACCACTACCAACTGGTGGTGTAGTTAGTGGTTCAGAAAGATCATGATCTTTCCAAAAATGTTTCGGCATAACTCGCATACTACCAACGAATGAAAAGAGTTTTTCCCGATCGGAATCGGGAATATCAACACGCACATGGTGATCATCTATTGCCTTAACTGTAATGCCTTTATTATAAACACGATACTGAGGCACGCCTTCGGTCATAAATTTGTGAAAGGTAAACTCAACATCATGGGCAGTTATTGGTTTCTCATCTTGAAAACGAGCGTTGGAATTAATAGTAACCTCAGCCCAACGATAACTATCAGAATAAGTTATTGATGTCGCAATAAGTGGATAAAAACTAGTAATATCATCAGCCGTATTGGTAAAAAGCGTGTCATATAACGCTCCCGAATTTCGCTCAGGTGCTCCACGGCTAGCATAGCGATTCAAATTATCAAAAGAGCCAACTTCAGCCAGTTTAATTACTCCACCTTTAGGTGCATTAGGATTTACATAATCAACATGTTGAAAGTCAACATGATACTTTGGTTGACCTGAAAGTGAAAAGATGGTTTTGTGGTAAATTACCTCACGTTTTTCAGTAGGAATAACGATATCAATTTGTTTATCCTGAGATGATTGAACAGGAATATTAACATCGATTTCTTCCTCAGTTTGAGGTGAAATTGTTTGCGGTAAAATTTGTTGTTCTTCATCGGCAAAAGCAGGTGCAGAACAAATGGCTATACCACTTAGGCAACTCAAGATGAATAATATTTTTGTAGGTTGTTTAATTCGACTAATCATCCTAATTCCGTTCCTGCTTTTATTTAACAATAACATGTTTATATTACTTTTTATTTATTATTAACAAATTCAAATCATTTAAGACAATCATCATCGCCTAGCTAGGGTGTCTATTTTGCCAAACTTCAACTAAATGAGCAAAAACTAATTAATAAAGTTTATATAAAATGATAATGTTAGCGAAAAGCATACCGTTATTTTTAGATTAAACAAGCTATATTGAATCAATTATACATTTTATATTTTTCAATATGATTAACTATGCCTTACATAAATTGGGATATATTGACAGCTATCTTTTTGTGAAAAAGTTTCAGGTAACTATACGTTTCAGTATAAATATCTTGAAAATAGATAAGAAATCAAAAAAACGATTATCATTGTTCAATTGAAAAGTTGGATGTACTTACCACTCATAAAAGAAATATTACGTATTGTTGGCTAAACTCAAAATATGATTTATTACCGTTTTTGCTTGATGACTGTTTTTCCAACAAGTTGAACCTGATAATAACGTACTTTTGTTAAGAATTTCATCTAAACTAGCATTACGCAATTTATCGAAAGAATCGAAGTGCATATCTTCAAGTCTTTCAATAATTTTGGCATCCACGAATTTAAGCTCCATCAACTGCTGTCGTTCTGTTTCTGAAAAGGCAATATTATTCCCATTACGTTATATTAAATATGCTTTTAAAATAATGTATTTTTGTAGCTTTTTTAAGTAGGCGCCTATTAATATTTTATAGGCATAATGCTTTGTTATTAATAGATTTTATTGAGATTATATTATAACAACATTTTTATGCCTTTTCTTTTTATTACAAACTCAAGATCTTTTAATTACCTTGAAGAATTGCTAATAAATCCTCCGAAGTTTTAACTGCGTGAATTCGTGTTAGCGTATCTTCAGCAATTACAGCTCGGGTTAGTTGACGTAAAATATCTAAATGTTCATTGGCTTTTGCAGCAATACCAATGACAACATAAGCTATATTATTATCTTCGTCCCAATTGATTCCTTCAGGATAATATATGATTTTGATTCCAGTTTGGATAACGCTATCACGTTTTTCCGTTGTGCCGTGTGGAATGGCGATTCCGTTACCTAAAAAAGTCGAAATTTGTTTATCACGATCAAACATTGCTTGGGTATAGTCATCTTTGACTAACTTAGCTTGGATCATCTTTTCTGATACATCTTTAATTGCTTCTTTTTTAGAATAGGATCCAGTTACGATTGAAATATCATGTACTGTCAAATTTAATGTGCTCATTTCTATTCCTTACTAAAATGAATATACCGAAATAAATCGGTATATTTCTTGATTGATTAAACTGATTTTTGGGCAACTAATTGTCGATTTTGATGAATACGTACTAAACCTAATAAAATAGCGCCAACTAGTGCTCCTACAAAGATACAGCCTACCCATAAAAATGGTTTATTAACCAATGGCAGAACTAAAAATCCTCCATGTGGCGCTGGAACTTGAATTTGACATATGAATGTCAATACTGATGCAATTGCAGAAGATAACATCATAATTGGAATTACTCGCAAAGGATCCTTAGCCGCAAATGGGATTGCACCTTCTGTAATGTGTGTCGAACCTAAAACATAGTTAACAAGTCCAGCAGCACGTTCTTCTTCTGTGAAAGCTTTGCTGCGGAAAATAGTGGTAGAGAATGCAATAACAAAGGGTGGTACTATACAAGCAGCAGACACACCTGCCATGAAATAGAAATTTCCTTCACCTAACAACATAGTGCCAGTAACATACGCTGCTTTATTAACAGGACCACCAAAGTCAAACGAACACATTGCTCCAATAACAATACCGAGTAAAACAGGATTTGCAGATTGTAATGATTCAAGGAAAGATTTCATTCCATTATTAATACTTGCAATTGGACCACCAAGTAAAAACATACCTGTACCGATAACAAATACACCAATTAATGGCATAATAAAAATCGATTTAAGTCCTTCAAATGAACGAGGTAATCCATCTAACATTTTTTTGACATAAAGCATTAAATAGCCTGCTGCAAAGCCAGCTATAATTCCGCCTAAGAATCCTGCACCAGTAATGTTGGCAATTAAGCCACCAACAAAACCAGCCACCATACCAGGTTTTCCACCTATTGAATAGGCAATAAATCCAGTAAAGATTGGTACCATTATGCCAAATGCTTGCCCACCTATTTTCATTAACAATGCAGCAAATTCATTATATTGGGCATTATTAGGGTCGGCTGAATAGATTCCCCATAAAAATGATAAAGCAATTAGTACTCCACCAGCGACAACAAATGGTAGCATGTTTGACACACCACTCATTAAGTGCTTATAGATTTGGCGTCCAATCGATTCTTTTACTTCTACTTGGTTTGATGAAACTGTGTTATTAGTGCTATTTTGGGCGCCTTTACGAACAGGAACTGTACCTGACATAATTTTTTCGATTAGTGCTGCAGCCTTATGGATACCGTCTTTAACCGGTACTTCAATCACGGGTAAACCATTAAAGCGATCTGGATTGACATCTTTATCTGCTGCAATAACAACGCCAATTGCATTGACAATATCAGCATCAGTAATGGCGTTATCAATACCACCTGCACCATTGGTTTCCACTTTTATTTCGACTCCAGCCTTTTGGGCCGCTGATTTTAAGGCCTCTTCAGCCATATAAGTATGCGCGATACCGGTTGGGCAGCCTGTAACGGCTAATATTTTTTTCATAACAATCTCCTTTACTTGATTAGGGTAACTTCAAGTTGATCCATATAAATATTGATTTTATTTAGTAAACCTAATCCGTCTGATTCTGCAACATTAGCGCCTGTTGCTGATGCCTTTTTTATGGCTTTTTCAATATGTTGTTGTTCAGGTAGCCATTCACTAAGAAAAGCTGCTAGTGACGCATCACCGGCACAAGCCGAGCTAATTAATTTGATTTTTACAGCATTGCAAAACCAAATATTTGTCCCATTAGAAAAGTAAAGCCCTTTAGCGCCCATGGTTAATAAAATATTTCTCGCTCCTTGCGCATGAATATTTTCTAATGCAGCGATGACTTGTGGTTTTGTTTTCGTTTCAAAGCCAAAAATCTCTTTTACTTCATCATCATTAGGTTTAATTAATAGTGGTTTATAGGAGAGTAAATCACTTAATTTTGGGTGACTAATATCAAGGATAACTTGAATATTTTTTTTGTTGCATAAATTTAAAATAGCCTCGTAATATTCAGATTCAATATTATTTGGCAAGCTACCACTGATGACTAAATAACTATTGTTAACCAGTGATTCAATAATAGTTAGCATTTCTGTTTTTTTCTCATTAGGTATAAACGGACCTTTACTGACTAATTTATATTCGTTTTCATTATCATTGATAAAAACATTAATACGCGTGATATCATCAATAAAACAGGGTTTTGTCTTGACCTGTATTTTCGTTAGTTCATCAATAATATATTTACCAGAAAATCCACCAAAGAATCCTAATGCACAAGTGGGGCTATCAAATTTATGCAATACGATTGAAACATTGACTCCTTTGCCATTCGGGCTATATTCAGTATGAGAGGTTCGATTAACTGCATTAGGGTTAAGCCCTTGACAATGAATATTCATATCGATTGCAGTGTTAAGTGTTAATGTATAGATCATTATCTTGGCCTCTATAATTTGCCTGCACATCCACATGTTGTAATAATTTTTTTGACAATGTCTTTCATTGCTGCTTTTGCAGGTTTCATATAATGGCGGGGATCATTGGCATCGGGATGTTCAATAAAGTATTGTTTTAATGCATCTGAAAATGCAATTTTTAATTCTGTCGCAACATTTACTTTACAAATTCCACGCTTAATACACTCACGCACGTCTTTCTCTGGAACACCCGAAGCGCCATGTAATACGAGAGGAATATCAACCATTGAGCGAATTTCTGATAAACGATCAAAATCCAGTTTTGGCTCTGATTTATAAAGACCATGTGCTGTACCAATGGCGATAGCGAGGGAGTCAATTCCTGTTTTTTCAATAAAATCTAAAGCTTGTTTTGGATTAGTATATAAAGCATCTTTATCATTAACGATTAAATCATCTTCAACGCCACCAAGGCGACCTAATTCAGCTTCAACACTAACATCGTAACGGTGAGCATATTCAACTACTTGTTTGACAATGGCGATATTTTCTTCATATGGAAAATGGGATCCATCAATCATTACCGATCTTACTCCTGCATTAATTTTACTGGTGATATCGTTATATTCTTCGTGATGATCTAAATGGACAGCTAATGGAATGTTATGCTTTTTTGATAAAGCATTTGCTATAGCAAGTATATTTTCTGTTTCTGCATAACTGTATGTACCAGGTGTACCAGCCAAAATAACGGGCGATTGTAATTCTGTTGCTGTTTCAACAACGACCTGCATAGTTTCTAAGTTATGGATATTAAAGGCAGGCACAGCATAATGTTCTGTTTGAGCCTTTTTTAGCATGTTATTACTTGAAATAATAGTCATATAACTTCTCCTTAATAATCTAATTCACTTTGTATTATGTTAGTAACTTTTGTTTTGAAGATTATTTCCATTAATTATGATTTCAAAACGAAAGTTAAGCTAGTAATAATCGCGTGAGTTAGATCACAAAAATTAACATTACTTTTAAAACGAAATAAAAAAGATTGATAAATTTTCGTTTTGATAGTTAACATGTATATGTGAAACGCTGTGGGATAAAAAATGTTAATTATTAATGGTATGATTTATAAGATAAAATTCTAATCATAGTTTGATGTTGACCTAATATATGATTAATTCTATTATCACTATCCTTAATTTTTATCTATGGCGTAGGAAATAAAATTGGCTAGAGCATCTTCAGGTTTATTAAAACGACGATTACAAATTGCAGAAATTGTTCGTAAGCAAGGTGAAGTTAAAGTTGATGAATTATCTGAATTGCTTCAGGTCTCAAATGTGACTATTCGTCAAGATTTAACTTATTTAGAGCAGCAAGGATATTTAAAGCGTTCTTTTGGTGGTGCAATTTATGTTACCCCTGAAGGTGTGTTTAATCAGCTGAGTGTTAATACACCAAGTTATATACAAAGTAATAGTTGTGATATTGAATTAGTTAAAACCTGTTTAAGTTATATTAGTGATGGCGATATATTGTTTTTAAGCCATGGAAATTTGATAAGAAAGTTGATTCCGTTTTTACATTGCAAAAAATCATTAATACTTATTATGAATGACATTAGCAATGCACAATTAGCGAAAGAGTTTACCGATGCTGAAGTAGTGCTTGTTGGTGGAGCCGTACTGGAAGGGAATCTTTTGTTAGATAACAAAATGATCAATTTTATTTTGAACCAATTTTCTATATCGCATTTTGTTATCGAATTAAGTTCAATCAATACTGATAATCAATTGATTATTGAAAGTTTAGAACAGGTTAGAATTTATCAACAAATAATGAAAAAAGCAGCACATACAATTGGCATATTACCGCAACGTATTATTCATAATAATGATAATAGTATTGGAACTTTAGTTGATATTGATATGGTGATGTTATCAAGATCTGCTGTAACCGAGTACCATCAACAATTATTAGATGCTAATTTTGAGCAGCTTATTTCAAATAAATATTGTGTAACTTATCAAAACAAATTGGAGACATAATATGCGTTTTAAAATCTGCACGATAGGCGAACTGCTAGTTGAGTTTTTAGCAAAAGAACAAAATCAGCGTTTCGATCAAGCTGGGGAGTTTATCGGTCCTTTTGTTAGTGGCGCCCCTGCAATATTTGCAGATCAAGTTGCAAAATTAGGTTTTCCTGTTGTTTTTTTTAGTTGTGTAGGAAAAGATATTTTTGGAAAAATGTGCATCCATCGCCTTAAAAGTGATGGTGTCATCATTGATGGTATTACTCCACATAATAAGGCCAATACAGGTAGTGCATTTGTTACTTATAAAGGTTCTAATGAAAGAGATTTTATTTTTAACATTCCAAATAGTGCATGTGGTTTACTTTCGTTTAACCATATTAATGAAAACTTATTAAGAGATTGTACTCATTTGCATGTAATGGGGTCATCGCTTTATTCATTTCGTGTGATTGATGCTATGAGAAAAGCATTGGATATCATCAAAAGTAAAGGTGGTACAATTTCATTTGATCCTAATCTACGCAAAGAAATGTTTGATATACCAGAAATGGAACAATCTTTCGATTATATTATGGAGTATACCGATATATTTTTACCTAGTGAAAGCGAAGTTAGCTATTTTATTAACAATAATGAAAATGAACAACAAACCATGTTTAAGTTGCTTAAAAAAGGTATTAAACATATTGTGGTAAAAGGGGGGGCTAAAGGAGCTAAATATTATGGACTTGATGAACAAGGTCATTTACAAACACTTCATGTTGATGGATACAAGGTCAACTCGATAGATCCAACTGGTGCGGGAGATTGTTTCGGAGCAACATTTGTCAGTTTAATGTTAGCAGGTTACTCTGTTGAACAAGCTTTGCAATATGCTAATGCTAGTGGTGCTTTAGCCGTATCTAAAAAGGGTCCGATGGAAGGAACTTCTACATTAGCTGAACTAAAACATTTCCTTTTTCATACTTCAATTGAATAGTTATTAAAATTAATGTGATTATCGGAATTATAGGCAAAAAAAACCCAATAACAAAAGTTATTGGGAAAACATAAGGAATAGGAAAACAATGAAATAATGCATTGTCGAGACATAGTATGTACTTTTTTTTGAAGAAAGTCTGTAAAGATATGTGAATAATTGATTAAATAGTTCGTATCTATCATGTTAAATAAACGTAAAGGATAAGTTTTTTTAGATAAATATAGGTATTTCAAAATGTTATCTATAAAAACATCTCTAATAACGAATTCAAGAATAACTTGCCATGATCAGTTACCAGCCAGTTTTGTTTATCCTCAATTAAATAGTTCTTTTCAATGGCAATCGCTATTTGTTTTTCAACTGAGTGTAAAGGTAAATAAGTCCGTTGTTCAAATTCATGTTTAGGTGTTGGTTCAAAAAGTCTAAAACGATTCATAAAAAATTCAAAAGGCAATTCCTCTTTTGGAACTGTATAATATTTATCTAAATAACGTCCCTCTAAATACCCTTTTGGGTGACGAGTTTTTATAGTACGAATAATTTTCCCATCAGGTTGCGTTAATTTACCATGAGCGCCACATCCAATGCCTAAATAGTCTCCAAATCGCCAATAATTTAAATTATGTTGGCATTGTAATCCTTCTTTAGCATAAGCAGAGGTTTCATATTGTTGGTAACCACTTTTAGTTAATAATTGATTACCTTGTTGATAAATTTCCCAAAGTTTATCATCATCAGGTAAAACTGGTGGTTTTGAACCAAATAGCGTATTTGGCTCAATCGTTAATTGATACCAAGATAAATGCGGTGGTGCAATAGCAATGGCTTGTTTTAGGTCATATAGAGCATCATCAATACTTTGATTTGGCAAACCATGCATTAAATCTAAATTAAAACTTCTTAAATCTAATGTTTTGGCAAGTTTTCCGGCTGTGATTGCTTCTTTGGGATCGTGTACCCGTCCTAATTTAACAAGTTTATCGGTCTGAAAACTTTGCACGCCAATTGATATTCGGTTTATACCCGCTTGCTGATAGCCATTAAATCTTTCTATATCAACAGAATTTGGGTTAGCTTCAATGGTGATTTCAGCATCCTTATGTATAGGGATGATCTTATTTATATTTGATAATAATTTATCAATCAACTCGGCTGAAAATAGACTAGGTGTACCTCCACCAATAAAGATTGAATGAATTGAGCGGTTTGAACAGAAAATAGTATCGTTTTGTAGGTCTTTAAGCAAATGCTCTACATAAGATTCATAATTTGGCGTTTTTTTTATGGTATGTGAATTAAAATCGCAATAGGGACATTTTTGTACGCACCATGGCATATGGATATATAAACTTAATGGGATTTTATACATAAACGTAGTGTTACCTGAAACTTTTTGACAAAAACAATTAGAGTGTTGTTTCACTATTTATAGTGCTTTATTTTACTCCAATTCTTTAAAAAATGCTTTTGCATCTATTATGTTTTTATTATTAACTTAAGAAGTATACAATTATCAATAAGTTGTTAAATTTATTATTTAGGAGTAAATATGAGTATATATAAAGAGATTTTAGAGAGTAGCTTATCAGGTGTATCCTTAAGCCCATCAATTAAACAATCAATTTATGGTGAACTGCCAATTTTAGTTATTAATCATAGCACTTGTTGTGCTGCTGTTGCATTACAAGGTGCACACTTATTATTTTGGCAACCATCTACTGAACAAACACCAGTTGTTTGGCTGAGTAACAAAACAAATTTTAAAAAAGGTGTAGCTATTCGAGGTGGAGTGCCTGTTTGTTGGCCTTGGTTTGGTCAGTTAGGCAATCCTTCTCATGGTTTTGCACGCATTGTCGAATGGACATTAGATTCATGTAAAGAGGACGAGCAAGGCGTTACCCTTGTTTTATCGCTCACTAATAATCCGCAGACAGAATCTTATTGTAGCAAACCTTTCTCGGTATCATTAAATCTTCATCTAGGTAAAACTTGTGAAGTTTCTTTAAGCTGCTCAGCAGACTTTGATGTAACTAGTGCTCTACATACTTATTTTGGAGTTGATAATATTGATAGTGTTGTAGTCAAAGGTTTAGGTGAAGCTTATCAAGAACGACTTGCTGCTGAAAACAAACCAGCGACTGTAGGCCAATTGACATTTAATCAAGAGGTCGATCGTATTTATACCAATGCAAGTAATCAAATCACTGTTACTGATGGCACTCGAACAATTCAATTAACCAATACTAATGTAAGTGATGTTGTTACTTGGAATCCATGGATAAATAAAGCTAAATCAATGGGAGATTTTGGTGATGGTGAGTATAAATCTATGGTTTGTGTCGAAGCAGGTTGTATCACAAAACCATTAAAGTTATTACCGAATAAAAAATCAACTTATGGTTTTAAAATAGAATTGATCTAAGTGTGCATATAATATTCCATATACGTAATCAATATTTTACTGATTTGTAATATGATTAATTGATTGCGTTTAGAGGGATAACACTTTATAATCTCCAACGCTTTTTAAAGTACTAGTTTGATAGCCAATTACTGGGTCGCCTGTAATTGGTTTCTATTTTAAATAATTAAGAGAAATTAATATGTTTACATTCAAAGCTGAAGTTAGAAAAGAGCATGGTAAGGGTGCGAGCCGCCGCCTGCGTCACGCTGGTAAATTCCCAGCCATTATTTATGGTGGAACTGAACCTGCAATCTCTGTTGTGCTTGATCACAACCAAGTTTTTAATATGCAAGAAAAACCAGAATTTTATTCTGAAGTGTTAACTATTGAAGTTGACGGAAAAGCAGTTAAAGTAAAAGTGCAAGCAGTACAACGTCATGCATTTAAACCAAAATTAGTTCATATGGATTTTGTACGAGCATAATTTGCTTATTGGGAAATTACCCAATAACTTGTTTCAAGCAAAAGGTCACCCAGAGGTGGCCTTTTTGTTTTAGAGTAAACAAAGGATAATGCCTATTACTATGATTTATCCTATTAATCGGGTGTACACCAACCATTCAACATAATAGAATAATTACATTATACCATCGTAGGAGAAAACCATGTCTGATATCCCAGCTTGCGATTTAGTTATTTTTGGTGCTAAAGGGGATTTGACAAGACGTAAATTATTACCGTCTTTATATCAATTAGAAAAGTACGGAAAGCTACCTGAACAAACAAAGATTTTAGGCGTAGGGCGCGCTGATTGGGATCATGCCGCTTATTGTGAGGTAGCAAAAGAAGCACTAATCTCGTTTATGCCAGAACCGTTAGACGATAATATTTGGCAACGATTTAGCCAACGATTGGACTTTCATAAGCTAGATGTTAATGATAGTGCTGGTTTTGAAGGATTGAAAAATAAACTTGATTTGAATCATCCAGCTATTTTCTATTTTGCAATGCACCCGGGTGCTTTTGGGACTATTTGTCAAGGTTTAGCTGCTGCAGGATTAAATCAATCGCAAAACCGCATTGTGATGGAAAAACCACTTGGAACAGATCTCAAGTCATCTCGTGAAATCAATGATTCGGTGGCTAAATTCTTTAGTGAGTCGCAAGTTTATCGTATTGATCATTACTTAGGTAAAGAATCAGTATTAAACCTATTAGCCTTACGATTTGCTAATACAGTGTTTGCGTCATTTTGGGATCGTAATTCAATTGATCATGTTGAAATTACGGTAGCTGAACAAGTAGGTATTGAAGGCCGTTGGGGATATTTTGATAAAGCCGGTCAAATGCGTGATATGGTACAAAACCATTTATTACAAATATTAACCATGATTGCCATGTCCCCACCTGCTAATCTTGAAGATGATAGTTTGCGTAATGAAAAGATAGCTGTACTTAATGCGCTTAGACCAATTAACAAATCCAATATTCGTGAAAAAGTAGTTCGAGGGCAATATACAGCAGGTTTTGTTAATGGTGTTAATGTGCCGGGATATTTAGAAGAAGATGGCGCAAACCCAAAAAGTAATACCGAAACATTTGTTGCAATTCGAGTTGATATTGATAACTGGCGCTGGGCAGGTGTTCCTTTTTATTTACGCACTGGTAAGCGCTTACCAAGTAAATGTTCTGAAGTTGTAGTTTATTTCAAACCATTACCGCTTAATTTATTTAGTGAATTTTATCCAGAATTGCCACAAAATAAATTGACGATTCGTTTACAACCTGATGAAGGTATGGATATTGAAATCCTAAATAAAGTACCAGGGTTGGATAGTAATCATAATTTACAAACCACTAAACTTGACTTAAGTTTCAGCGAAACTTTTCACCAACAAAGTGCTGATGCTTATGAGCGTTTATTACTTGAAGTTATGCGTGGTCGCCAAGCATTATTTGTTCATCGTGATGAAGTTGAAGCTGCATGGAAATGGGTTGATTCAATTATTAGTGCATGGGAATCAGAAAATGATGCCCCAAAAACCTACCAAGCCGGAACTTGGGGACCAGTCGCATCCGTTGCCTTAATCACTAAAGATGGGCATTCATGGCACGAATTTGAATAAAGGAAAAATAACTATGTTTACGTTAAATAAATATCAAAATAGTCAATTATTGATCGAAGATTTAACCTCACATATCGTCAATGAATTAAAACAGGCCATTGTACAAAAAGGACATGCTTCAATTGCGGTTTCTGGTGGTAAAACACCTATTCCATTATTTGTTTCACTAAGTAAACAAAATATAGAATGGAGCCGAGTTTTTATTACGTTGGTAGATGATAGATGGGTTAATGATACTGATGATGCTAGTAACGAAAAGTTAGTGAACACTTATCTATTACAAAATAATGCTAAATTGGCTAATTTTGTTGGTTTAAAAAACAGTTGTAATAATCCATTTGATGGTGCAGAAGTTACAGATAAACTTTTAGATAAAGTTCCGATGCCATTTGATGTAATTGTTTTAGGTATGGGAGAAGATGGGCATACTGCCTCATTATTCCCAGGCGCAGCTAATTTGGCTAACGGTTTAGATATGAAATCTGGACGGAAAGTTGTTGGTATGACACCATTAACAGCACCACTAGATCGTATTACATTAACATTGCCAGCTATTTTAAATAGCAAAAATATCTACCTACATTTAGTTGGTGAAAGCAAATTGTGTGTATTAGAACAAGCCGAAAAAAATAATGATGTTAATCAAATGCCTATTCGTGCTGTTTTGCAGCAGGATAAAGTTAATATAACTGGGTTTTGGACCGTATCTTAAATTTTCCTCATTTTTTTGCCGACTTACGTCGGCAAATCCCCCCTCCTTAATTTTCTTATACCAGCAATTTATTTTCTACATAAAAACCTAGAAGATGCTTTTAAATCATTTATAAATTAATTATTCAAATACCTATTAATTTATTAAATTTTGTGGTAAAAAGTGGGGTTAAGTGGTAAAAATAAGTGTTTTATTAACATGTTGATTTTTATTAATTAAAATTTAAATAAATTATAAAGAAAAATACTTTTATGTTTAGTGGTGCAATTTCAATTAGTTTAGATAATAAAGGACGGTTAGCTATTCCTACTCGCTACCGTGAATCTTTATCTGAAGGTATGGTTTGCACAATTGGTTTATACGACCCATGCTTGACACTTTATTCAATGTCCGAATGGAAATGTATTGAACAGCAACTTGCAACATTATCAACCATTGTTGAAACTGAACGTAGAATAAAAAGATTGTTATTGGGGTATGCAACTGAGTGCCTAATGGATAATTCTGGACGAATTTTATTGTCACCTACATTGCGTACTTATGCAAAATTAGAAAAAAATATAATGTTTGTTGGTCAATCTAATAAATTTGAAATTTGGGATGAGGCAAGTTGGTATCAACAAATTAATGATGATATTACCGCATTATCAAGCGATATTGAAAACTTATCAGATAATTTGAAAAGTTTAACTATTTAATAAGAGTAAAGATTGATGGATTATCAGCATACGACGGTTTTATTAAACGAAGCTGTAAGTGCATTAAATATAAAAAAAGATGGCATTTATGTTGATGGTACCTTTGGACGAGGAGGCCATTCTCGTTTAATACTTGAACAACTAGGAGCACAAGGACGATTGATTGCTATTGATCGTGATGAGCGTGCAGAGCAAACTGCGTTACAGATAATAGATCCTCGATTTACTTTTATTCGTGGTGAATTTTCTAATTTATACCGATATATTGAAGAGTTAGAATTATTGGGCGAAATTGATGGTGTCTTATTAGATCTAGGTGTTTCATCACCACAACTTGATGATCCTGACAGGGGATTCTCTTTTATGCGTGATGGACCTCTTGATATGCGTATGAATAATAGTAAAGGTTTAACTGCAAGTGAATGGTTACTTAGCAGTGATGAAGACGATATTTCATGGGTGTTAAAGACATTTGGTGAAGAGAAATTTGCCAAACGTATTGCTCGATCGATTGTCGAGCAGAATAAAATCTCGCCGATTACTCGTACCTTAGAGTTGGCTAATTTAATTGAAAAAGCTATACCAAGAAAGGATAAAAATAAGCATCCAGCTACACGTAGTTTTCAGGCTATTCGTATTTATATTAATAGTGAATTGGAAGAAGTCGAGCAAGTGCTAAATAGTTGTTTATCAGTGCTTGCCAATCAAGGAAGATTAGCGGTTATTAGCTTTCATTCTTTAGAAGATAGGATTGTAAAACAATTTATTAGTAAACAGAGTAAAGGTCCAGATTTACCAACACGATTACCATTAACTGAACAACAAATTAAACAATATGGTAGTGCTAAATTAAAATCACTTGGCAAAATTAAACCAAATACTATTGAAATTAATAATAACCCGCGCTCCCGAAGCGCAATATTAAGGGTAGCAGAAAGGAAAAATGAATAACCAAGACAATGATTTTTTTCTAGATAAAACTTATATTGATAAAAATTTTCAAAAAAGACCGAGTAAAAGCTTGTTTGGTGTAATTATTGGGGATTTATTTAGGCATCAAAAAATTTCATTGTTATTACTTGTGATGATTATTATTTCTGCTGGTGCAGTATTAATAACAACGCAACAAATTCGTAAACAGTTATTTGAACGTGAGCAACTTTTATTAGAACAAGATGTGTTAGAAAGCGAATGGCGGAATTTAGTTATTGAAGAAAATGTACTTGCTGATCCAAAACGTGTCGAAGAGAAAGCTAAAAATCAATTAGGTATGTCTTATGTGACACAGCAAAATGAAACAGTCATTGTAATAAAGAGTAAATAATGAAACCTGCCACTAAATATAAAAAAAATAAAACTAAAAAGGTTGTAAAAACAAATAAAAATAATAGGTTAAATGGTAAAAGACAGTTTTTTACACCGAATCGTTTTTATATTATATATGGACTTATTATTTTAGCGATTATTTGTCTTATGGCTCGAATGGCATTATTGCAAATTATTGAACCAGATAAACTGATTGCTGAAGGTAATAAGCGCTCACTTCGTCACCAAGAAATTGATGCACCAAGAGCCATGATCACCGATCGTAATGGGCGTGCGTTAGCAGTAAGTGTACCGATGTTTGATGTTTGGGCAGATCCTAAAATTGTTGTGCAAAAAGGTGGTGTTAAAGCTGATGATATTAGATGGCAAGGATTAGCACAAACGTTGAATATTCCAATGTCAACGCTAAAGCAAAAATTAAACAATCCATCAATGAGATTTGTTTATTTGTCTAAGCAAGTAACGCCAACAATATCTGACTATTTAAAAAAACTAAAGTTACCGGGGATATCGTTTGCTAAAACATCTAAACGTTATTACCCTGCGGCAGAAAATATAGCTCAATTAATTGGTTTAACAGATATTGATGCAAATGGTGCTGAGAAAGGTTCTGAAGGTATTGAAAAAAGCTTTAATAAATGGTTAATAGGTGAATCGGGGCAAAGAGTTGTAAGACGTGATCGAGTAGGTCGTGTTATTGAAGAATTAGAACGGACAGAAACAGAAACAGCATCAGATTTAATATTAAGTATAGATGAGCGTTTACAATCACTAGTTTATAGCGAACTTAGTCAAGCGGTTCAATTTAACAAAGCAGACAGTGGAACAGCTGTATTGGTTGATGTGCATAGTGGTGAGATTTTAGCGATGGCAACCAGCCCATCTTATAATCCAAATAATCGCTCATCAATTGATTATAATTTATTGAGAAATAGAGCTGTTACTGATGCGTTTGAACCAGGCTCTACGGTTAAACCGCTAGTTGTAATGGCTGCCTTAGAAAAGAAAATTGCTAACTTAAATACTATTATCGATACTAGACCTTTTTATGTTAATCGTTATGAAATTAAAGATGTGTCATATCAAAAAACGCTTAATTTGGCAGGTATCTTAGAAAAATCAAGTAATGTTGGAGTAAGTAAGCTAGCTTTACAAATGCAACAGGATGATCTTGTAGAATTCTATAGTCGATTTGGATTAGGTCAACCAACGGAATTAGGCTTAGGTGGTGAAGTTAGTGGTTCAATTGCAGCCGATAGAACCAGAAAATGGGCTGATATTGAGCGAGCAACATTTGCGTTTGGATATGGATTAACTGTTACCCCATTACAGTTAGCAAGAGCTTATGCAACTATCGGTAGTTATGGAATTTACCGACCTGTATCAATTTTAAAAGTCACAGAACCTGTTAAGGGTAAACGTGTAGTTTCTGAAAAAGATGCTAAAACAGTTGTTCAATTAATGGAGGCTGTAGCTGTTACTGGTGGAGGAACTAAAGCATCGGTTCCTGGTTATAGTGTTGGAGTTAAAACAGGAACAGCGAAAAAATTATCCGGTGGACGGTATGTTAATCAATATTTAGCTTATACCGCAGGTATCGCTCCAGCAACAGCACCAAAGTATTCACTAGTTGTTGTTATTGATAATCCTAAAGCTGGCCAATATTATGGTGGTTCAGTTTCTGCGCCTGTTTTCAGTCGCATTATGGGCGGTGTGCTTAGAACGATGAATGTAAAACCTGATCGCCAAGTTGATGGGCAAATGATTATTTATTAGTAGGTGAAAATGCTAGCAACAAACTCGTTTAAAACATTATTGGAATTATTAGGTGGAAGATGTAATTTAAAATTAGATGATTTTCCACTTAATCATTTGCGTATAGATAGTCGCAAAGTAGGAAAAAACGATGTGTTTATCGCTATCAAAGGTCATACAGTTGATGGTCAATCATTTATTCCACAAGCTATTTCAATGGGTGCAGTTGTTATCTTAGTAGAAGCAAGTAGAAAATCAAATGACTTAAAAATTGACTATATTAGGCATGAAAATAAATCGATAATTCCACAAATTAGTGTTTTCCAACTTTCACAGCGTCTATCCTTGATTGCTAATGAGTTTTATCATTCTCCATCAAAAAAATTATCTGTTATTGGTGTGACAGGAACCAATGGGAAAACAACTGTTAGTCAGCTTATTGCCCAATGTTTAACATTATTGAATGAAAAAACAGCATTAATGGGCACCATTGGTAATGGAATTTATAATGAACTTGAGCCATCAGTTAATACAACGTTATCAGCAGTAGATGTGCAAACCTTATTAGCCGAATTTGTAGAGAAACAGGTCAAAGTTGTAACGATGGAAATTTCTTCACATGGGCTTGCCATGGATCGGGTTAAAGGGCTAAATTGTGCTGCTACTGTATTTACAAATTTAAGTCGAGATCATCTTGATTATCACAAAACAATGAATAGATATGCAAAAGCAAAATGGTCGTTATTTAGTCCCGATGAAAAAGAAAAACAAGTTTTAGCTGCGGGTAAATCAATTATTAATTATGATGACAAATATGGTAAAAGATGGATTGAAAAACTTCCACAAGTGACAGCTGTATCATGTCAAACAAAATCATTACGTCGACTCAAGGCGTTAAATATACCTTACGTTGGTGTATCAATGATCGAATATCTTGATAAAGGTGCCCAAATTCATATGGAATCAAGTTGGGGAAATGCCATTATTAATAGCCGATTGCTAGGTGAATTTAATGTTTCTAATTTGCTATTAGCTATAGCTACACTTTTAACATTGAACTATCCATTTTTTGCTGTTGTTAATATGGCTTCTTTTTTGACTCCAATCTGTGGGCGAATGGAGGTTTTACATGTAAAAAATAGCCCAACGGTTATTGTTGATTATGCGCATACTCCAGATGCTTTACAGAAAGCTTTGCAAGCTAGTCGAATTCATTGTAAAGGTTCTTTATGGGTGATTTTTGGATGTGGTGGCGATAGGGATACAGGAAAAAGACCTTTAATGGCTGAAATCGCAGAACAATTTGCCGATAAAATTGTTTTAACTAATGATAATCCACGCACTGAAGATGAAATGAAGATTATTCATGATATTCAACAAGGTTTACATCACACTGATAATGTACTCATAATTACCAATAGAGTGCAGGCTATTACGCAAACATTAAAGCAGGCTAAGCCTAATGATGTCATTTTAATTGCAGGTAAAGGGCATGAGGACTATCAAATAATTGGTAATACCAAATATCACTATTCAGATCAAGAAACAGTGAAAAAAATTCTAGGAGTAGAGAATCAATCATGATTCCATTAGAAATTGAGCAAATAAAAAAAATAGTTAATGGTGAATGTTATTACATTCAAGATGAAAGTGCTGTGATTGATACAATTTGCACTGATTCACGAAAAATAATAAAACAATCGCTATTCATCGCACTTGTTGGAAATAATTTTGATGGACATGCTTTTGCTGAACAATCTATTAAAGATGGTGCTATAGCCGTGATCGTCGATCATAAACTTGATAAGACCATACCACAGATTGTTGTTAAGGATACTCGCTTGGCTTTAGGGGTAATCGCTAATTTTATCCGGCAGCAAAGTACAGCTAAAATTGTTGCACTTACAGGTTCATCAGGTAAAACGTCAGTTAAAGAAATGACTGCGGCAATATTACTACACTGTGGACAGACCCTTTATACACAAGGCAATTTCAATAATGATATTGGGGTGCCATTAACACTGTTACGTTTAACTAAACAAGACCAGTTTGCAGTTATAGAATTAGGCGCTAATCATATCGGTGAAATAGCCTATACTACGAATATTGTCAAACCACAAAGCGCTTTAATCAATAATATTGCAGAAGCACATATAGAAGGTTTTGGAACACTTGAAGGTGTAGCAAAAGCTAAAGGCGAAATCTTTCAAGGATTGCTTGATGGTGGTATTGCTATTATTAATTTAGATAGTTGTTCTGATAAATGGTTTACTCAGTTAGTAAACAAAACAGTTTGGACTTTTTCGTTAACGAACCCTTCTGCTCAATTTTATGCTAGTAATATTCAACACGAAAAAAATACAACATTTACATTACATACACCTAAAGGTGAATGTGAGATTATGTTATCGCTAGTTGGGAAACATAATATTTCAAATGCGATCGCGGCATCAGCTTTAGCACTTTCTGTCGGAGCGACTTTGAATCAGATTCAACATGGCTTAGCCTCTTTAACGCCTGTAAAAGGCCGGTTATTTCCAATAAAATTAAATCAAACCCAATTAATTTGGGATGATACTTATAATGCTAATGTTGGATCGATGTCAGCGGCTGTCAAAGTTTTGGCAAAACAGCCCGGTTATCGGATTTTAGTTGTCGGTGATATGGGTGAGCTAGGGCCAGAAGCTGAAAAATATCATTGCCAAATAGGTGAGCTTGCTCATGATGAAAAAATTGATTGTGTAGTAAGTGTAGGCAAATTAAGTCAATTTATTAGCCAGTTTAGTGGTGTGGGTCACCATTTCAATAATAAACAAGATGCAGTGAATTATCTATTAATGCTGTTACGCCAACAACCAAATTTAACAATGTTAGTTAAAGGTTCGCGTAGTGCAAAAATGGAAGAAGTTATCGAAAAAATTCAAATTGAACAACTCAAAATGAGTCAGGATTAAGATTATGTTGCTTTGGATATCGGAATATTTAGTTAAACATTTTACCTTTTTTAATGTTATCTCTTATTTAACAGTAAGAGCTATTTTAGGTTTATTAACCTCGCTAGCAATTTCATTATTTTTGGGGCAAAAAGTCATTGACTGGCTGCAAAAATTACAGATTGGTCAAGTCATTCGCCATGATGGGCCTGAGTCTCATTTAAGTAAAAAAGGAACACCGACTATGGGGGGGACGCTAATTTTAGCCTCAATTTCCTTATCGGTATTGCTATGGGCAGATTTACGCAATCCTTATGTTTGGGTAACTTTGTTTGTTTTAATTGGTTATGGCATTGTTGGCTTTGCTGATGATTATTTAAAAGTAATTCGTAAAAATAGTGCTGGATTAATTGCTAGATGGAAATACTTTTGGCAATCGGTTATTGCATTAATTGTTGCTTTTGGTCTTTATGTTTATGGTAAAGATAGCACGGTAACAGTACTTGTTGTGCCATTTTTTAAAGATGTGATGCCTCAATTGGGACTATGGTTTATTTTATTAACTTATGTAGTTATAGTTGGGGCTGGTAATGCCGTTAATTTAACAGATGGACTTGATGGATTAGCAATTATGCCAACTGTTTTTGTAGCCGCTGGTTTTACGCTTGTAGCATGGGCTACAGGGAATGTCAATTTTGCTGCTTATTTGAATATTCCTTATATTAAATTCAGCGGAGAGTTGATGATTGTTTGTACTGCAATTATTGGAGCTGGACTTGGTTTTTTATGGTTTAACACATATCCGGCGATGGTTTTTATGGGAGATGTTGGATCGCTAGCTTTAGGTGGCGTGTTTGGAATTATTGCTGTTTTATTACGACAAGAATTTTTATTACTGATTATGGGGGGAATTTTTGTTATTGAAACTTTATCCGTAATTTTACAAGTAGGATCATTTAAATTACGAGGTAAAAGAATTTTCCGTATGGCACCAATTCATCATCACTATGAATTAAAGGGTTGGCCAGAACCGCGTGTTATTGTGCGGTTTTGGATAATTTCATTGATGTTAGTTGTAATAGGTTTATTAACTTTGAAATTACGTTAATAAAAGATATTAGGATCAAATCATGGTTAGCTATCAAGGAAAAAATGTCGTTATTATTGGTTTAGGTGTCACAGGACTTTCTTGTGTAGACTATTTTCTTGCTCAAAATGTTATACCTAAAGTTATTGATACTCGTAAGTCGCCATCAGGGATGGAACAATTAGACAAACGTGTTGCTTGCCATTTAGGGGAATTAAATGTTGATTGGTTGCTTGATGCTGATTTAATAATAGTCAGTCCAGGAATTGCTTTATCAACACCTGAACTACAACAGGCAGCTAAAAAAGGTATTGAAATTATTGGCGATATTGAACTATTTTGCCGTGAATTGAATCAACAAAACAGTAAACAAATTGTAGCCATTACAGGTGCAAATGGTAAAACTACAGTAACAACATTAGTTGGTGAAATTATTAAGTCGGCAGGTATTAAAGTCGCTATTGGTGGTAATATTGGGCAGCCAGCATTATCGTTATTGAATCAACATTACGATGTATATGTTCTTGAACTGTCTAGCTTTCAGCTAGAAACAACTCAGAGTTTAAAAGCTACAGTTGCAACAATCTTAAATATTTCAGAAGATCATATGGATCGTTATCCTCTTGGATTAATGCAATATGTTGAGGCCAAGCAACGTATTTATCATAATGCCAAGTATTGTGTAATTAACCATGATGATAAGTTAACCATTCCGACTGACCAACAAAAAAACTGCGTTTCATTTGGTGTAAATAAAGGGGATTATCATTTGGATTTCCACTTTGAACATTTGATTGCACAAGAGCAGCCAGTAGTAGCGACTAAAATAATGAAACTGGCGGGATGCCATAATTATCTTAATGCGTTAGCGGCTTTAGCTATAGTTGATAAACTGAAAATTTCACGGGAATCAAGTATAGCAACAATTATTTCATTTCATGGTCTAGCACATCGTTTTGAGTTAGTGTTGGAAAAAAATGGTGTGAAGTGGATTAATGATTCCAAAGCAACTAATGTAGGTAGTACAGAAGCAGCATTAAATAGCGTAGTTTGCAAAGGGAAATTATTTTTATTATTAGGTGGGGATGGAAAATCAGCGGATTTTTCGCCATTGATTCCTTTTTTTGAAAACAGAAATCTAGAAATTTTTTGTTTTGGGCGTGATCGTTTTATCCTTGCTAAGCTAGCACCTCATATAACAACTGTAACTGAAACATTGTCAGATGCAATGCAAGTTATTGCTCAAAAAGTTGAACCAAATGATGTGGTCTTGCTTTCTCCAGCATGCGCAAGCTTAGATCAGTTTAAGAATTATATTGAACGCGGAAAACAGTTTGCACAACTTGCTGAACAATATACTCAAAGGAGTACAAAATGACACTCTTTTGGTTAAAAAAACAGGTTAATCCCCACATACCATTTGACAACCAGCTACTTTGGACTGTGTTAGGTTTAATGATCTTCGGTTTGATCATGGTGACATCTTCTTCAATGGCATTTAATGAAAGCGATCCTTTCTTTTATACACAACGAGAACTTATTCAGTTAGGACTATCATTATTTTTAATGTTTATTACGTTTTATATTCCAATGCAACGTTGGCAACAGTTTGCTTCTGTTTTACTTATTATTGCTATTATTATGTTAATCGTTGTGTTAGGTATTGGTTCTTCGATTAATGGAGCATCTCGTTGGATACCTCTAGGAGTATTCAATTTTCAACCTGCAGAACTTTCAAAATTAGCGCTATTTTTATTCTTAGCTGGTTATTTATCACGTAAATCTGAAGAAGTACAAAGTGGCTTTTGGGGGTTTTTTAAACCAATGGTTGTTATGACTATACTTTCTATTTTGTTACTTAAACAACCAGATTTAGGTACTGTTATTGTTTTATTTATGGTCACTATTGGCATTTTATTTATTGCAGGTGCGCAATTGTGGCAATTTATTGCTATTTTGCTAACGGGAGTTGGCGCAGTAATTTGTTTGATTTTATATGAGTCTTACCGCTTAACACGACTGTTAACCTTTCTTGACCCTTGGCAAGATGCTACAGGTTCAGGTTATCAATTAGTTGCCT
Organism: Gilliamella sp. BG3; assembly: GCF_046635605.1. Lineage (NCBI taxonomy): Bacteria > Pseudomonadati > Pseudomonadota > Gammaproteobacteria > Orbales > Orbaceae > Gilliamella > Gilliamella sp. BG3. The sequence continues at coordinate 26,060 of NZ_JBIDFE010000005.1, read as the reverse complement.
CATTAATGGCAATTGGTAATGGAGGCGTTACTGGACAAGGTATGGGAAATTCTGTACTGAAATTAGGTTATTTGCCAGAATGTCATACTGATTTCATTTTCTCAATTATATCAGAAGAGTATGGATATATAGGCGTAGTTGCTTTATTGTCATTACTTTTCTTTCTAACATTTAAGGCGCTTGCAATTGGTTATCGAGCACTGAATGAAAGTTCATTGTTCTCTGGTTATTTAGCTTGTGAAATTGGGATATGGTTTGGTTTTCAAACATTTGTAAATGTGGGTGTTACATCTGGAATGTTGCCTACTAAAGGATTAACACTACCATTTATTAGTTATGGTGGATCAAGTCTTATTGTGATGAGTATTGCAACAGCAATATTACTCCGAATTGATTTTGAATTTAGACAACAACAAGCCCAAGCAAGAATAAGGTTAATAAAATAATGAAAAAATTATTAGTTATGGCAGGAGGAACTGGGGGGCATGTTTTTCCAGGTATTGCTGTGGCGCAATATTTAATGAAGCAAGGCTGGCAGGTAAGATGGTTAGGAACTGCCGATCGAATGGAAGCACACTTAGTTCCTGAAAATGGTATTGATATTGATTTTATCGAAATATCAGGGCTACGAGGCAAAGGTGTTATGGCATTATTAAAAGCACCTTATAAAATTTTAAAAGCAGTTTTACAAGCTAGAAAAATTTTAAAAACTTATCGCCCTGATGTTGTTCTAGGTATGGGAGGATATGTTTCAGGCCCAGGGGGAATAGCAGCAAAAACACTTGGCATACCGGTTGTAGTACATGAACAAAATGGTATAGCAGGTTTAACCAACAAATATCTAGCTAAGATAGCGGTTAAAGTTTTACAAGCATTCCCTACTGCTTTTCCTAAGGCTGAAGTAGTTGGCAATCCTGTTCGTAGTGATCTTTTAACTGTAGCAAAACCTGAAGAAAGATTTAAAGATCGTGATGGGCCAATTAGAGTATTAGTCATGGGAGGCAGCCAAGGAGCTAAAGTTATTAATGATATTGTGCCTAAAGTGATAACAAAATTATCCGATAAATATATAGTATGGCATCAAACAGGTAAAGGAATGTTGAATTCCGTAATTCAGTCATACCAAAATTGCGATATGACCAATAACAAAGTGACTGAATTTATCCAAGATGTTGCAGATGCATACAATTGGGCAGATATTGTAATTTGTCGTAGCGGAGCATTAACCGTCAGTGAAATTGAAATAGTTGGTATTGGTGCTATTTTTATTCCATTTATGCATAAAGATCGTCAGCAATTTTGGAATGCAAAATCACTAGCAGATATAGGTGCTGCTAGTATTATAGAACAACCTGATTTCAGTGTTGAATCGCTATCCAATTTGTTATGTAATTTGAACCGTGACAAATTAATTGAAATGGCAATAAAAGCTAAAAGTTTATCTATTGTGAATTCCACAGAAAAAGTAGCAGAAGCCCTTTATTCGGTGATAAAATAATACTTTTCTGACATAAATTTATGTAATATTTTTGTCAAAATGTTTCAGGTTAGATATATGTTTGAGTCAATGATTCATTTGAGCAATAAAAAATAACGATGATAGATATGCTCAATGATGATATGTACTGTGAACTGTAAAATAATGTAGGAGTTAAATAGTGAATACAAAGGAATTAGCGAAGTTAAGAGCAATTATTCCTGAAATGAAGCGAGTTAAACATATTCACTTTGTGGGTATTGGTGGTGCTGGTATGGGGGGAATTGCTGAAGTTCTCGCTAATGAAGGATACCAAATTAGTGGATCAGATATTGCTGAAAATGCGGTTACTCAACATCTAGAAACATTAGGGGCAAAAATTGTTATTGGCCATGCGGCTGAAAATGTAATTAATTCTAGCGTTGTTGTTATATCCTCAGCTATTTCGCAAGATAACATTGAAGTAATTGCCGCTCGTGCGGCACGTATACCTGTTATTCAACGTGCTGAAATGTTAGCTGAATTAATGCGCTTTCGATATGGTATAGCAATTGCTGGTACTCATGGTAAAACTACAACTACCGCTATGGTTACCTCTATTTATGCTGAGGCGAAACTCGATCCAACTTTTGTTAATGGTGGTTTAGTTAAGGCGGCAGGAACACATGCTCAATTAGGTAGTAGCCGTTATTTTATTGCTGAGGCTGATGAAAGTGATGCTTCATTTCTTCATTTGCAACCGATGGTATCTATTGTAACAAATATAGAGCCTGACCATATGGACACTTATCAAGGTAGTGTTGATAATCTAAAACAAACATTTATTTCATTTTTACATAACCTTCCATTTTATGGTTTAGCTATTATGTGCTACGACGATCCTATTAATCGAGAATTACTACCGATTGTGGGACGTAAAATTATCACTTATGGATTTAGCGAAGAAGCTGATGTTGTCATTAAAAATTATCGTCAAGAACGAGGTGTAAGCTATTACACGGTTTGTCGTCCTGATCGCAAGGCTTTGCAGATTGAGTTAAATGCACCTGGTAAACATAATGCTTTAAACTCGGCGGCTGCGATAATTGCAGCAACAGAAGATGGTATTGATGATGAATCAATTATAAATGCATTAGCTAAATTTGCTGGTACTAGTCGGCGTTTTGATTTATTAGGTATATTCCCGCATGTTGATGGTGGCGATATAATGATGGTTGATGATTATGGTCATCATCCTAGCGAGGTTAATGCAACAATTCAAGCAGCAAGAAACGGCTGGCCTGAACGAAGATTGGTTATGTTATTCCAACCACATCGATACACGCGTACTCGGGATTTATTTGACGATTTCGCACAAGTGCTTTCTCAAGTCGATGCACTTGTTATGTTAGATGTCTATTCCGCAGGAGAGCAACCTATTGCGGGTGCAGATAGCCGTTCGTTATGCCGTTCTATCCGCAATCGTGGCAAAGTTGACCCAATTTATGTTTCGGATTTAGATTTGCTACCCGAAATAATGCAAGAAGTTTTACAAAGTGGTGATTTATTAATTACACAAGGTGCAGGTAGTGTTGGTCGTATAGCACGCCAATTAGCCAAAACTAAATTATCATCAGAAGAGGTTTTATAAAATGGTAGATAAAGTTGCTGTATTGTATGGTGGTACTTCAGCTGAACGGGAAGTGTCACTTAAGTCAGGTAAGGCTGTACATGCAGGATTGTTGGCAAATGGTATCGATGCGCATCTTATTGATACTAAATATCATTCTATTACTAATTTAAAAGAAGAAGGTTATACAAAAGCTTTTATTATTTTACACGGACGTGGTGGGGAAGATGGTATTGTTCAAGCGATTTTGACTTATCAAAATATTCCTTATACCGGTAGTGATGTTTTATCATCAGCCTTAACAATGGATAAACTGAAAACTAAGTTAGTGTGGAAATCACTCAATTTACCTGTTGCTGAATATGTTATGGTTGAAAAATCACAATCAATTGATACTGGTGCTATAGTTAAACAGCTTGGTTTACCGTTGTTTGTTAAACCAAGTCATGAAGGATCAAGTGTGGGAATGGCTAGAGTTAATGAAGCATCTGAATTGGAAGCAGCTATTAGCGCAGCTTTCAAATATGATAGTGTAGTGATGGTTGAGTCATTTTTAGCAGGTCCAGAATTTACGGTAGCAATTGTTGGTGACGAGGTCTTACCTTCAATCCATATTAAACCCGCAACTAAATTTTATGATTATGATGCGAAATATTTATCTGATACCACTCAGTATTTTTGTCCAAGCGGTTTATCTGATGAACAAGAACAAGAAATTCGTAAATTAGCGTTAGATGCTTATAAAGCAGTAGGATGTCGAGGGTGGGGAAGAGTTGATATCATGTTTAATGCTAATCAAAAACCTTTTTTACTTGAAGTTAATACCGCTCCAGGTATGACAGACCATAGTTTGGTACCAATGGCGGCAAAAGAACATGGATGGTCATTTAATGAGCTTGTTGCTAAAATTTTGAATTTGGCAACTTTATAATTGGCCTTATTTTATGAAACAAGTTCGGCAAGCAGCGCATAGAAGGGACGATAAAAACAAAAGAAAGCTGCTTATTTTTCGTAATACAGAGCAATTAATAGGATTTTTGTTCTTTATTGCGATTATTTGTATTAGTATTTGGGTCGTTCAAAGTTTTAAAAATTGGATGGATGATCCCGAACAAATGGTATTGTCTCAATTAACATTGAGTGGAGAGCATACCTATACAACTGAGGATGATCTTCGGGAAGCTATTTTAGGACTAGGGTTGCCTAATACCTATATAGGACAAGATGTTAATGATATTCAACAAGAAGTAATGCGATTTCCGTGGGTGAAGCAAACCAGTGTACGTAAACAGTGGCCAGATAGGTTAATTGTCTATGTGGAAGAATATAAGCCAGTGCTTTATTGGAATGACTTATTTTTACTTGATAAAAGTGGCAATGTATTTAGTGTACCACTTGACCGTATAAGCAACTTAAAACTACCAAAGTTATATGGTCCAGAGGGTAAAGCAAAATTGGCGTTAGAAACTTATTATAAATTAGAGAATCTTTCTAAAAAATTAGCTAATAATCAGTTGGCATTACATATTAAAACAGCAATAACTGATGAACGTAACGCGTGGCAATTGACGGTAAAACAGTGTGTATCAGGTTTTTGCCAAGAAAATCAGGAAATAAAATTACTATTAGGTAGTGAAAATATTGAACAAAGATATCAGCAATTTATCAAGTTATTTCCGGAAATTCAGTCAAGAATGCCAGAAAATGAAAAAATAATGGTCGCTGATTTACGTTATGAAAATGGCATTTCAGTGCAAAGAGAAAAAATGGTGCAGTAAGGAATAAATTAAGGCTGAAGTATGAAAGCAACAGAAAAAAAATTGGTTGTTGGATTAGAGGTTGGTACATCCAAAGTACTTGCTCTTGTTGGTGAAGTTCTTCCCGATGGTATTGTTAACATCATCGGTGTAGGGCATTGTCCATCAAAAGGGGTTGATAAAGGTGGTGTGAACGATCTTGAGTCTGTCGTAAAATCAATCCAAAGAGCGGTTGACCAAGCTGAATTAATGGCTGATTGTCAAATATCTTCAGTATATTTAAGCCTTTCAGGTAAACATATTCGTTGTCAAAATGAGATAGGCATGGTGCCAATAGAGGATGAAGAAGTAACCGCAGAAGATGTTGACAATGTTGTTCATACAGCAAAATCAGTCAGAATTTTAGATGAGCACCGTATTTTGCATGTCATTGCACAAGAATATTCTATCGATTTGCAAGAAGGTATTAAAAATCCTATTGGCTTATCTGGAGTAAGAATGAAAGCCAAAGTTCACTTAATTACTTGTCACAATGATATGGCTAGAAATATTGTGAAAGCAGTAGAACGTTGCGGTTTGAAAGTGGATCAACTTATTTTTTCTGGATTGGCCTCTAGCTATGCAGTTTTAACGGATGATGAAAAAGAACTTGGTGTTTGCGTAATTGATATGGGCGGCGGTACAATGGATGTAACGGTCTATACAGGAGGTGCGTTACGTCATTCAGTTGTAATCCCTTATGCTGGGAATGTTGTTACTAGCGATATCGCATATGCATTTGGCGCTCCGCCAATGGATGCTGAAAATATTAAGATTCGTTATGGATGCGCTGTAGGCTCATTAATTGGTAAAGATGAGGTTATTGATGTTCCAAGCGTAGGTGGAAGACCATCACGTTCATTGCAACGACAAACGCTTGCAGATGTAATTGAACCGCGCTATTCAGAACTTCTTTCGTTGGTACAAAAAGAGTTACTTGTATTACAAGAAGAACTTAAAAAACAGAATATCAAATATCAATTAGCAGCAGGTATTGTTTTAACTGGTGGTGCGTCGCAAATAAAAGGAATGGTAGAGTGCGCTGAAAAAATTTTTCAAAATCAAGTGCGTATTGGTCAGCCATTAAATATATCTGGATTAACCGACTATGTTCAAAAACCTTATTGTTCAACAGCTATAGGGTTATTGCATTATGGAAAACAAAGTTTATTAAATGATGATGGAAAAGATAATAATAAATCATCATTAAAAGGGATAGCTAAACGATTAACCGGATGGTTTAAAAAAGAATTTTAGCTAATATATTTCAAGAACTTCGTGGACATTGTAGATGATTATCTGTACAATGTTCGCAGATCGTAAATTTGGAGATAAGTTATGTTTGAACCTATGGTTGCAGATGATGAACCAGCAGCAGTCATTAAAGTTATTGGTGTAGGTGGTGGCGGCGGTAATGCTGTCGAGCATATGATTGCTGAACATATTGAAGGCGTTGAATTTTTTGCAGCAAATACAGATGCGCAAGCCTTAAAAAGAATTAAGGTAGGTCAAACTATCCAAATCGGGACTAATGTTACTAAAGGGCTTGGTGCAGGTGCTAATCCAGAAGTCGGTAGAAATTCAGCTGAGGAAGATCGAGATGTCATTCGTAGTGCTATCGAAGGAGCTGACATGGTTTTTATCGCAGCAGGAATGGGTGGTGGCACTGGAACGGGTGCAGCTCCTGTTGTTGCAGAAATAGCAAAAGAATTAGGAATTCTAACAGTTGCAGTTGTTACTAAACCTTTTGGTTTTGAAGGTAAAAAGCGTATGGCTTTTGCTGAGCAAGGTATTTCTGAGTTGGCAAAACATGTTGATTCACTAATTACTATTCCGAATGATAAATTATTAAAAGTATTAGGTCGTGGTGTTAAATTACTTGATGCTTTTGCTGCAGCTAATGGTGTTTTAAAGGGTGCAGTACAAGGGATCGCTGAGCTGATTACTAAACCTGGTCTTATCAATGTCGATTTTGCTGATGTTAGAACAGTGATGTCTGAAATGGGATATGCTATGATGGGGTCTGGTCGAGCTAGTGGTGATAATCGAGCTGAAGAAGCCGCAGAGATGGCAATTTCTAGCCCATTACTTGAAGATATTGATTTATCTGGAGCTCGAGGCGTATTAGTTAACGTAACATCTGGATTTGATATTGGTTTAGAAGAATTTGAAACAGTCGGTAACACAGTTAAAGCATTTGCTTCTGATAATGCTACGGTTGTTGTTGGTTCAACTTTTGATCCAGATATATCTGATGAAATTCGAGTAACAGTGGTTGCAACTGGTATTGGTATGGATAAACGTCCAGAAGTTAAAATGCCTAAACCAGTTTCACACAATGAGCTATTTAGCCGAAGTAGTCCTTTAGGACAACAAGAAGATAAATTAGCTAAGGTTGTTAATGAGCCAATAGCTTCTCCTCTTGATAATCGTGAGATTTTAGATATTCCTGCTTTCATACGGAAGCAAGCAAATTAAAGTAAAGTTGAACTTATTTGATTTTTTATTGTCAAAATCGGTAAGAACAAATAAAAAAGTAGGTGCAAAGTGAAACAAAGAACATTAAAAAAGACTATTCAAGCAACTGGTGTTGGTTTACATACTGGCAAAAAAGTTACCTTGACATTACGTCCTGCGCCTGAAAATACAGGTATAATTTACCGTCGTACTGATTTAAATCCATATGTAGATTTCCCTGTGGATGCAAAATCTGTGCGTGATACAATGCTTTGTACTTGTTTGATAAATGAAGATAATGTTCGTATTTCTACTGTTGAGCATATTAATGCTGCATTAGCAGGGCTAGGCATTGATAATATTATTATTGAAGTTAATGCCCCTGAAATACCAATTATGGATGGTAGTGCAAGTCCATTTGTTTATTTATTGCTTGATGCTGGTATTGCTGAACAAAACGCACTTAAAAAGTTTTTGTGTGTAAAAGAAACAGTTCGAGTTGAAAATGGTGATAAATGGGCTGAAGTAAGGCCTTATAGTGGCTTTAAACTGGATTTCACTATTGATTTTCAACATCCGGCTATCGACAATAGTTCACAACGTTATCAACTAGATTTTTCGTCTGAATCGTTTATTCGTCAAATCAGCCGTGCTAGAACATTTGGTTTTATGCGTGATATTGAAGCATTACAATCTAAAGGTTTATGCCTAGGTGGTAGTTTAGATTGTGCAATTGTTGTTGATGATTATAAAGTGCTAAATGAAGATGGTTTGCGTTTTGAAGATGAGTTTGTGCGTCACAAAATGCTTGATACTATCGGTGATTTATATATGAGCGGTCACAATATGATTGGTGAAGTTGTTTGTTATAAATCAGGTCATGCATTGAATAATCAATTATTGCAAGCATTGCTAGCAAAACAAAATGCATGGGAATATATCACATTTACAGAAGAGCAAACTGTACCACTTGCATTGGGTACCCAACAGCTTATTCTCGCGTAAAATAATAAGTAACATTTTATATTATAGACGCTCCTGTTTTTAATAGGAGCGTTTTTATTTTATATTAAAGAGATAGTAATATGAATAACAGTCATTTTTTTGCTCATTTATCCCGATTAAAACTAATTAATCGTTGGCCTTTAATGCGTAATGTAAGAACTGAAAATGTATCAGAGCATAGTTTACAGGTTGCTTTTGTTGCACATGCCTTAGCAATAATTAAAAACAAGAAATTTAATGGAAATGTTAATCCAGAAAGAATTGCATTGCTGGCAATGTACCACGACGTTTCAGAAGTAATAACAGGCGATCTACCAACACCAACAAAGTATTACAATCCACAAATAACGGTTGAATATAAAAAGATTGAAAAAATAGCACAGCATAAACTTATCAATATGCTTCCTAAAGAATTACAAGATGATTTTAGAAAATTAATTGATGATGATTTTTATGACGAAACCGAGAAAAGTATTGTAAAACAAGCTGATGCATTATGCGCTTACCTTAAAACGATTGAAGAGCTCAGTGCGGGCAATAATGAGTTTAAATTAGCAGAACAACGTTTAAAAAAGACTTTATCTGAACGTAACAGCCCTGAAATGAATTACTTCTTAGACGTTTTTGTTCCAAGCTTTAGTTTATCACTAGATGAAATAACCATGTAAAATTAGTTTATTTATAAGCATCGGTATCAATAACCAAGAAATTGTTTTTGGCGTATTCATTTCTTACTGTTGATTTGCCTGAGCCGACCTGCCTGCCGAGTAAAATTACTTCAGGGTTATTTGAAGGTTTAACAAATCTCAGATATTCATTTTTGATTGCATTCTCGAAAATTCTGTCATGCTTATCTTTGGGAAGAATAAATTTATTAGCCATAAAATAAATAGTCAATCATCTTCTGAAAATACTACATCAGGAAATACTTCATTAAATTTCGGGTGAAAATTACCAGCCGCAATGGCTTTGAGTTCGTCTATATCTGCTGTACTTGGGGGGATAATTCCAACTTCATATAAATCTTGTAGAGCCTTTATATAGAGAGGATAAGCGGCATCATAAGCGGCTTGGTCGCCTGTTTCTTTAATTGAGCTGAAGTAGTGGCAAAACTTGATTTTTTCTCGTTTAACCGCCTGTTTTGCTGCGTCAATCCAAGGGTAAATGCTGGGATCTAGTGTTTTCATGATATTTCCTTATTCATCGTTATAAATCAAGTGCGCCGAAATGGATCATAGACATAAAGAAAAAAGTCAAAATTACCATACCAATGGTGGTGGGCATACTAAAGTAGGCATGGCCTAAAAGGTAGCTACCCACTTAAACATTTTTTATTTCTATTATAGATTATTAATAAAAAATACATACTTTTTCAGAATATTAAATTCTGTGATAATAAAAAGGTTTTTACTCTAGTTATAATAAATGTATTTTATGTCAGATACAAGTTAAATGGCTTTTAAGCTCGTCAATTTCCTCTAACTAATCGAGATATTTTTTAGTGATATACGTGATAACGAAACTAATTCACGATATCACTAATTAAAAAATTACGATTATACTGAATAATAATCACTCGAATCTTTACAGGATCAACAAACTCTCACAATGGTAGAATAATTAATCTTCTTTCCCTCGGATCTTCCGAGACAATCGTTTAAACCCATGAGTAAACTTTTTAATTGCCATTGCAAAAAAAGGAACCTTGATTTTGATATCAAAGCGTTCTTTCAACTCGATTGCGTCATTGGCTTTAGTTAGCCAAATAAATCCTGAGTTCGTTAAATCGATGGCCTTGATTTTTCCTTCAGGCGTTAAGATAAAATTTCCGCCATGAATATCATTAGATACTAAATTATAACTGTGCAGTTTTTCAATACAGTTTTTAACTTGCTCGCCATACTCTTTCATTTCTTCCCACTTTAAAGAGCGCCCTTCGATAAAGTTAAAAATCATATAATGGCGTTTAGTTTTTTGATCGAAAGCAACCAAATACAGTTCATAAGCAATATCGGCATTATCAAGTGATATTTTGGCGAGTTTACGAATTAAATTGAAATAAAAGTCGCCTGTAATTTTGGCGATTAAACGACGCTCTAAACGGTGCTCAACACCGCCATCAATTTTAAAAATAAATTTTGATTCATCATGATCGATTAAATAAGTATATCGCTCTAATTTATCGCTAGGATCGAGTAATTCATGATGTCCTTCTTCTGCCAAAAATTGGTCAAAAAGTTCTAAATAATTGATTTCGTCATTTTGCACATAGGCGAACTTCATATCGCCACGTTGAACTTCAATAATTTTTGCAAAGTTATTCAAATTTTATTATCCCAGAATACATCAAAAAAATTGACTTATCTTAAACATTATCTGCGTTAAAGTAAATGAAACAGTAACGTTTAACTAGTAGTATGAATAGTATTAATTAAAAAGTGATGAATATTTGCTATGCCATTAAAATGATATTATGGTTAAATAATTGAATTTATATTATTGGTTAGTTATGTCTAATAGCGCATCCGAATGGTTTTTATATATTATTAGAACAGCAAAAAAATCACTCTATACTGGTATTACAACAAATGTGGAAAGAAGGCTTCACCAACATCAAACCAACAAAGGTGCAAAGCATCTAAAGGGGCAAAAAGATTTGACTATCGTGTACCAAATCTACATCGGTGACAGATCGATGGCACTTAGGCTTGAGTACCGAATAAAACAGCTTTCTAAACAAAAAAAAGAGAAGTTAGTCACAAACCAACCTAATTTAAACGAATTATTAAAACTACTCAATTAATACGCTTTATATTCACATCATTGGCATTAACTGTATTGCAGGAGCTTTAATTGCATCAATTTGCTTATTAAACTCAGCTAATTGTTGACGCCAAAAATCCTCATCAGTAATCCATGGAAAGGCGATAGGAAAAGCAGGATCTTGCCAACGCTCTAAAATCCATGCTAAATGATGAACCATTCTCATCGCTCTTAAAGGTTCGATAAGCTTTAATTGATGATGATCAAACTCACAAAACTCCTGATACATTTCAATCAATAAATCCAACTGTAAACGTTGCTGTTGACGATCACCATGCAGTAACATCCACAGATCTTGAATTGCAGGGCCATTACGAGAATCATCAAAATCAACAAACATTGCATTATCGCGCCATAAGATATTACCCGCATGGCAATCGGCATGTAATCGAATAGGCTGCCAATCGTTATGCCAATGCTGTTCAACAGTTTTTATTAACTGGGCTAAAATATCTTTAAGGTCAGTTTGAACTTTCTTAGAAATATAAGCGCTAGATAGCAAGATATCTTGTGGCCGATAAAGATACTCTTCTAATCCAATAGTTGGACGATGTAAAAATGTCTGCTTAGCACCAATTTGATGGATACGACCAAGCAACATACCCACAGATTCCATTTGCTCGATATTATCCATCTCATATTGTCGTCCTACAACACTAGCAAACAACGTAAACAGATAACCTTGATATTCGTGTAGTGTCGTATTATTAAATGTTAATGGCGTAATAACGGGAACCTCAGCATCAGCTAATTGCTTAGTAAACTGATGTTCTTCAAGAATTTGCTGACGATCCCAACGATTTGGTCGATAAAACTTAACCACATAACGTTTATGATCTTCATCTTGAAATTGATAAACACGATTTTCATAACTATTTAACACAGTCAAACCAGAATCTATACTCAATCCTATTGAAGATAGGCTATCAATAATTAAATCTGGTGATAAAGATTGAAACGAAAATGTTGAACTATTCATTGAATGATCCTTTATTGCAAACTAAACCATTCATCTAATTTTTGTTTTAGAGCTTCAAGTCCAATACGCTTAGGTGATGAAAAAGGAGCAACAGTAATATCTCCTTGAAAAGGTAAAATGGCTTCTTTCACCATATTAACTTGTTTTTTTTGAGCGCCAGAAGCTAATTTATCAGCTTTAGTAAGCAGTAACATAATAGGGATATCAACAGAAACCGCCCACTCAATCATCTGTTGATCTAAATCTTTTAACGGATGTCTAATATCCATCAATACAACCAAACCTTTTAAACTTTCACGTTTTTGCAGATATTCGCCTAATGCTTTTTGCCATTTACGCTTTATCGCCTCTGGCACTTGAGCATAGCCATAACCGGGTAAATCTACTAAACGGCAATTTTCTTCAACTTCGAAAAGATTAATAAGTTGGGTTCGACCTGGCGTTTTACTCGTTCTAGCAAGCCCTTTTTGATTGGTTAATGTATTAAGTGCGCTTGATTTACCAGCGTTAGAACGACCAGCAAAAGCAATTTCAACACCACTATCAACAGGTAGATGAGAAATATCAGGTGCACTCAAAATAAAATGAGTTTTAGCATAATTTAATGGGTGAATATTGGTCATAAATAAGTATCCTTTAAATGCAACGGCATTTAATTGACTAAAATGCCGTTACTGTATAGAAAAACTTAAGAATTGACAACTTTTTCCACAGCTTTCGCAAATCGAGTCATACCTTCTTTAATTTCATCTTCAGAAATAATTAGTGATGGGGTAAAGCGCAAAACATTAGATCCAGCATTTAAAATCATTACTTTAAATTCAGTTGCTACGTTCAAAAAATCACGAGCTTTATTGTGAAATTTTGGTTGTAACTCTGCACCTAACAACAACCCTTTCCCACGATACTCTCGGAATAATTTAAATTTATCATTAATTTTTTCTAATTGCTCAATAAATACAGCACGTCGTTTTTGCACACCTTCAAGTATTTCAGGAGAATTAATAATATCAAAAGCCTCGCAACCCACAGCACAAGCTAAAGGGTTACCACCATAAGTTGTACCATGTACACCGGGATGCATAACTGAAGCAATTTCGTCTGTTGTTAACATAGCACTAATAGGAAATCCACCGCCCAGTGCTTTAGCTGAGGTTAAAATATCTGGCTTTACATCATATTGTTGATAAGTAAATAAACTGCCTGTTCGACCCATTCCACATTGCACTTCATCGAACACCAGTAACGCTTTATATTCATCACATAGCTCACGCAAACCTTGTAAAAATTCGGGTGTGGCTGAAGTTAATCCACCTTCACCTTGCACAGGCTCTAGTACAACCGCACAAGTATGATCATCCATTACGGCTTTAACTGCATCAAGATCATTAAAAGGAACATGAATAATATCAGCTGGTTTTGGACCAAAACCATCCGAATACTTAGCCTGACCACCAACAGAGACGGTAAAAAATGTACGCCCATGAAAAGATTGATAAAAAGCAATAATTTTAGTCTTATAAGGATTGTATTTATGTATTGCGTAATGACGAGCTAATTTAAACGCAGCTTCATTAGCTTCGGCACCAGAATTTGCAAAAAAAACACGTTCAGCAAACGTATTATCGATAAGTTTTTGAGCAAGATTTAAAGCCGGCTCATTAGTAAAAACATTACTTACATGCCATAACTTTTCACTTTGTTCATGTAATGCTTTAACTAATCTTGGATGACAATGCCCAAGCGCATTTACAGCGATGCCACCTGCAAAATCAATATATTCTTCACCATTTTGATCCCAAACACGACTCCCTTTACCCTTTACGGGGATAAATTTTGCTGGTGCATAAATAGGTAAAATAACTTTATCAAAAAGTTCACGTGTGATTTTTGGCTGCATTGTTTAATCCTTATTTATTTTATTAACTAGTTCCTATCATTTTAATCAAACTAATTGCGGTGTAAAGTAAATAATTATTCAAATATTTTAAATTAATATTCACTCATTAAAGGTGAATTCAATTTAAAATTAATATAATAATTTTCTTCTTATCTATAATTATTTTCAGGTATAATTAGCCACTATTCGTTAAGTGTACTTAAAAGAGATAAAAATGAGCCGTGTCGTTTATTGCCATTATTTAAAAAAAGAAGCAGAGGGATTAGATTTTCAACTTTATCCAGGGGAGATTGGAAAACGTATTTTTAACGAAATATCCAAACAGGCATGGCAAGAATGGCTCAAAAAACAAACAATGCTCATTAACGAACATAAACTCAATATGATGAATCTAGAACACCGAAAAAAAATTGAAGCTGAAATGATCAAATTTCTATTTGAAGGCGAAGAAGTTGTTATTGATGGATATAAACCGCAAAATTGAGATGTAAAATGAAAAAAAATAAAAAAATCATCGCGTTAATTATTTCTGTAACTCTTCTAACAGGTTGTCCTAGTACGAATTCAAAAAAAAATGAAAACAATTATGTTAAAGATACTAATGCTTTTAATATCTTAATTAGTCAATATGCTAATAACATTGAAGAAATTTGGGGTCCGAAAGAAGTCCTTATTGCAGGGCCTAAAGATTATGTTCAATATGAAGATAATTTAAAAACGCGTGTCCATATTAACTTTGTTTCTGGTGTGATTACTATTGAAACGATGGCAGAATCACCAATAGAAAACCTAAAAGAAGCGATAGTTTCGACATTACTTATGTCAGAGCCAGTTGACATTATACGACATGACAAAATCAGTCAAGACTTATCTCAAGAACCATTTCTATACAATCAGGTATTAGATCAAGAGCATCAACCGATTCGTTGGAGTGGCAGAGCCAATAGTTTTGCTGATTATCTGCTTAGCAATAATATAAAAACTCGCTGGTCTGGTTCTTATAAAATTACTTATGTTGAAATTAAACTTGTTCCTAACCACATAAATCAACGTGCCAGAAAATTCTTACCAATAGTAGCTGAAGCTTCTAATCGTTATTTTATTGATGAACGCTTGATCTTAGCCATTATGGAAGTTGAATCTGCATTTAACCCATATGCTGTCAGCCGTACTGATGCGCTTGGACTAATGCAAGTACAACAACACACCGCTGGGCGTGATATTTTCAAATTACAAGGCAAATCGGGTGAACCAAGTCGAAAATTCTTACTCGATCCGCGTAATAATGTTGATATAGGTACAGCTTATTTATCTTTATTAAAAACGAAATACTTAGCAGGCATTAATAACCCAATTTCGTTAAGATACGCCGTGATCACATCTTATAATGGAGGAGTAGGAAGTGTGTTGCGTACGTTTTCTAACGATCGCAATGAAGCTATCAACATCATAAACTCAATGACACCACAACAGGTTTATCGAAAACTTGTCACTTCTCACGTTTCGCAAGAGTCACGTAATTATCTAATAAAAGTCAATAGAATCTTAGATAATAAATAAGTTATAAAAAAATAAATATTTCCTCATCATTCATAAGTAATGATGAGGAAATATATCATTTACCAGCTCATAAACGAATGATAAAGCAAAATGGATTTAATGGTTGTTTAAAGATAACACAACATAATCAGTCAACATCTAGCGATTCAGAAGCTAACAAACAATAGCTAACTAACAAAAGGTAATAAACAAAAGTCTAAGCGATTGTGGGTAAAACACTCTAACAGTTTTTAAAGAATTATTTTAATTAAAAATTTACTTATCTATAAAGTGAATGATTTTCATCTTTACATTTCTTTACAAAAAAATCCGCCAAAAAACTAGCCAACAATTTTTTAAATGGTTATACTTTAACCGCTATAGGAAAGCAAGCTTTTTAAATAATCGGAAAACAATAAAAATTAAAATAAAACAAATAATTACTTGACAGGTAAACCATAATGCATTATCATTTTAGACACCAGACACCAGACACCAGCACTGGCAAACCTATGTCTTAAATTTATTAAATAATCTTATTCGAAGAGCTTTTACACAAAACTTATTTATACCTTCCAAATTATCTCTCAACGTATTATCAAAATTGTCTCAAAAAAGCTTATTGGTGTTGGGGCTGTTATTATTGTTATCTTCATGGAATTTACAGGCGAATGGCAAAAAATCTCGAACAGGTAATCGTAGTGATGCAATAATGCTACCGTCGCCAGTTATCAATTATGTAAGGCCAAATCTACTTTTGGGTGATGAAGAAAGAGCGGGTCCAGCTGACATATGGAATCCCGATAAGGGCTTTTTAGTACAATCAATTGATTTTGAATCAATTCATCCTGAATCATACAGTCTTAATTTTCCGACCACGGGTGGGCATAATTTATATTTTGATTTACTCATAAGTGGAGTAGATATAAAGGAATTGACATGGGAACCCATTACTTTGGGGGGCATCACTGCGACAGTGACAAATGTTGTAGCTAATGATAAGTGGATCCCTGATGAAGATAAGGGACAAGTTGTCGCTCGTGTTAAGCTAACAGGTCCAGAGGCAAGAAATCAATGGTACAATCCTCATCCTAACCCAATTGCTAAGCCACAGTTACCACAGACGTTTGAGTTAGTGGGTAGAGATATTAATACTGGTGATGAGGTAGTAAAATATGGATTTAAGTTAAAGCAGTGGTTTGTTAACCGAGGAGGTAAATATGATACAGCCCCAGCTCAAACAACATGGTGTAGTCGTTTGGGGTATCGTCTTACGCAGGTAAGAGATTTAACCAATGCAGTCAGAACAGCTAGTTTTCCTATTTCTAGTGCCACGCCGTCGTCATCTGAAAATTATTACCAGCGTCGAATTGGAGCTGGATTTTTCACGGAGTGGGGCTACATGTCCCATTACGCTAATGCGGATTTCGCTTACAGTACTCACTCCCACTATGGTTATTGGACGATCAACGCCATACCTAACCGTCAGTTCTATGTCTACTCGGACACTGGCTACATCAATAGCAATCACATGGGTGCTACCTTCGGGTATTATGCTGTTTGCACCACACCTTAGATTTTAGTGTTTATTTTTTAATCCTTAGGCTCAGGAATAGTTTATGGTGCAAATAAAGGATAATATAACAAATAACCAAGCCTCTGAGGCGTTAGGTATTGAGCAGGAAAAGCCTGCGAGCTTTGCGCTTTAATGACTGAAAGCCAAAATAGTGCTCTGATCGATACAAATTAAAATCTTGCGCTTTTGTTATTAACTAGCTGTTATTAACAAGTTATTATTAAATAGCTATTATTAAATAACAAAAGCGCTTTTCTTAAAAAGCAGAATCCAGTGTAATAAAAAAAACTATTCTATAAGTGTTTGATTTCATTTAAAATAAAAAATTAAATAAAATCAATAGCCTACCTGACTGATTTTAGAGCAAAAAATACGCTTATAGCACGGCAAAGTTAATATGGCTAATTTTAATCACGTCCGATAGGTTGATTCTAAATAAGATTAGCTCCCCACTAGGTATAAATCTTCCTAAAAATTTTAATTCACTATTTTTACTATAAGTAACCTCTTTAATAATGAGGGATTTTTGTGGTTTTAAAGTTTTTTAATAAAAAAAACGTGATCTGCTTCAAATTTTGAGTATACTATGCGTCTCATAAAACCCTAGTTTTTTTGAGGATGTTAGTTTGAGTACCAATAAACTTGTGGATTCATATTCTCCCGCACAAATGACCCAAATTGCTGAAGATCTTGGCAATTACAAAGTAAACAAACACCCATGTAGTACGATTTTATCCGCAATGCTTGCTGGTGTTTATATCTCTATCGCTTTTGTATTTTATATTACCGTAACAACTGGAACAGCAACCGTTGCTTTTGGTTTGGCAAAATTAGTCGGCGGTATTTGTTTCTCTTTAGGACTTATGCTTGTTGTTTGTTGTGGTTCTGACTTATTTACTTCAACCGTATTGACCATTTTACCTAAAATGACCCATAAAATTGGCTGGACTAAAATGATTCGTAATTGGATTTTGGTCTATGTTGGTAACTTTATTGGTGCTATACTGTTTGTTACAGTTATTTGGTTTTCAGGCCAGTATATGGTAGCCAATGGTTTGTGGGGACTAAATATTTTACAAACCGCTGATCATAAATTACATCACACCTTTATTGAGGCAGTATGTCTTGGCTTTTTAGCTAATCTAATGGTCTGTTTGGCCGCCTGGTTGAGTTACGCTGGTCGTAGTTTACTTGATAAAATGCTAATTATGGTTTTACCTGTTGCAATGTTTGTTGCCAGTGGTTTTGAGCATAGTATTGCAAATATGTTTATGATTCCTATGGGTATTGTGATTAAGAACTTTGCGTCCCCTGAGTTTTGGCAAGCAGCTGGTGTGTCGGCAGATGCATTTAAAGAGTTAACTGTATCGCATTTTGTATTTAAAAATTTAATTCCAGTTACAATTGGGAATATTTTAGGTGGTTTAGCTGTAGCACTACCTTATTGGGCTTTATATTTACGTAAGCCACATTGATTTTATAATATTTACCCTCATATTTAATAGGGTAAATAGTTATTTTTGTAAACCTGAGGTGAAAATTATGAGTAATTTAAACGAAGTACAAGCAGCAGCTTGGAAAGGATTTAAAGATGGTGATTGGCAAAATAATGTTAATGTCCGCGATTTTATTCAAAAAAACTACACGCCATATGAGGGCGATGAGTCTTTCTTAGCTGGCGCAACTGAAGCCACAACTAAGTTATGGGATAAAGTAATGGAAGGCATTAAAATTGAAAATGCTACCCATGCCCCTGTGGATTTTGATACAAGTGTTATTTCGACAATTACTGCTCATGATGCAGGTTATATTGAAAAAGATTTAGAAAAAATTGTTGGCTTACAAACTGAAAAACCATTAAAACGTGCAATTATTCCGTTTGGTGGTATCAAAATGATCGAGAATTCTTGCAAAGCTTATAACAGAACGCTTGATCCTTTAGTCAAAAAAATCTTTACTGAATATCGTAAAACTCATAACCAAGGTGTTTTCGATATTTATACTCCAGATATTCTTCGTTGTCGTAAATCAGGTGTTATTACAGGTCTTCCTGATGCTTATGGCCGTGGTCGTATTATTGGTGACTACCGTCGTGTTGCGCTCTACGGTATCGACTACTTAATGCAAGATAAATTTGCACAATTCAATTCACTACAAGCTGATTTCGAAAACGGTGTTGATCTTCCAATGATTATGCAACGTCGTGAAGAAATTGCTGAACAGCATCGTGCACTTGGCCAAATTAAAGAAATGGCAGCTAAATACGGCTTCGATATTTCTGCCCCAGCAAAAACTGCACAAGAAGCAGTTCAATGGACATATTTTGGTTATTTAGCTGCGGTTAAATCACAAAATGGTGCTGCAATGTCATTAGGTCGTACTTCGACTTTCTTTGATATTTACTTCCAACGCGATCTTGAAGCTGGTTTAATTACAGAAAAAGATGCTCAAGAAATTGTTGACCATTTTGTTATGAAGTTACGTATGGTTCGTTTCTTACGTACGCCAGAATATGATGAATTATTCTCTGGTGATCCAATTTGGGCAACTGAATCTATCGCTGGTATGGGTGTTGACGGTCGTACATTAGTTACTAAGACTTCTTTCCGTTTCTTAAATACTTTATATACAATGGGTCCATCTCCAGAACCTAATATGACAATCCTTTGGTCTGAAAAATTACCAAGTGGATTTAAAGAGTTCGCATCAAAAGTATCTATCGATACATCATCATTACAATATGAAAATGATGATTTAATGCGTCCTGACTTTAACAATGATGACTATGCTATTGCATGTTGTGTAAGCCCAATGATTGTTGGTAAACAAATGCAATTCTTTGGTGCGCGTGCAAACCTTGCTAAAACTCTACTATACGCAATCAACGGCGGTGTGGATGAAAAATTAAAAATGCAAGTTGGTCCTAAAGAGGCTCCAATCACTGATGAATATTTAGATTTTGATACAGTGTTTGCTCGTTTAGACCACTTTATGGATTGGTTAGCAAAACAATACGTAACTGCATTAAATGCTATTCACTATATGCACGATAAATACAGCTATGAAGCATCATTAATGGCGCTTCATGATCGTGATGTTATTCGTACTATGGCATGTGGTATTGCTGGTCTTTCAGTTGCAGCTGACTCTCTTTCTGCGATTAAGTATGCAAAAGTAAAAGCAATTCGTGATGAAGATGGTTTAGCTACTGACTTTGAAATTGAAGGTGAATATCCACAATTTGGTAATAACGATCCACGAGTTGATGATATCGCTGTTGATTTAGTTGAACGTTTTATGAAGAAAATTCAAAAACTTAAAACTTATCGTAATGCAACACCTACACAATCTGTATTAACCATTACATCAAACGTTGTTTATGGTAAGAAAACAGGTAATACTCCAGACGGACGTCGTGCTGGTGCGCCATTTGGACCAGGTGCCAACCCAATGCACGGTCGTGACCAAAAAGGTGCGGTAGCTTCATTAACATCTGTTGCTAAACTTCCATTTGCTTATGCTAAAGATGGTATTTCTTATACTTTCTCTATCGTTCCAAATGCATTAGGTAAAGATGATGATGTGCGTAAACGCAACTTAGCTGGTTTAATGGATGGTTATTTCCATCACGAAGCTACAGTAGAAGGTGGTCAACATCTAAATGTTAATGTATTAAATCGTGATACATTATTAGATGCGATGGAACATCCTGAAAAATATCCACAATTAACTATTCGTGTTTCTGGATATGCGGTGCGTTTCAACTCATTAACTAAAGAACAACAAAATGACGTAATTAACCGTACATTTACACAAAAAATGTAATTTAGTTAATTGTTAACTTAATCGAAATAGCGTCTTTAAAGGCGCTATTTTTTTATCAGTGCAAATATTATTTTTGCCATCTTTAAATTAAATATTAATACGATGATAATAATTTAATATTGTTGATATTTATCCAGTATAATTAATCAAAATATAATTCGTGACGATTAATACTATTGGTTTAAGTTTGACGGTAGTGGAGTTAAAATTATTAAAAAGTCATATGAGCAATGATTCGAGATTATCTATGGAACAACAAAATATTATTATGACAACTAATTCGCCTATTAAAGGCCGTATCCACTCTTTTGAATCCTTTGGTACTGTTGATGGTCCAGGGATTCGTTTTATTGTTTTTTTTCAAGGTTGCTTAATGCGTTGCTTGTATTGCCATAATCGTGATACATGGGATTTAAAAGCTGGCCGAGAGGTCACCGTTGATGAGCTTATGAAAGAAATTGTTTCTTACAAAAGTTTTATTATGCCTAATGGTGGTGGTGTGACAGCTTCGGGCGGTGAGGCTACGTTACAAGCTGAGTTTGTTACTCAATGGTTTAGAGCTTGTCATCAAGAAGGCATTAGTACTTGTTTGGATACTAATGGTTATGCAAGGCAGCTCGACCATGTTGTTGATGAACTTTTAGAAGTAACAGATTTGGTCATGCTTGATTTAAAGCAAGTTAATGATGAAATTCATCAAAAATTAGTTGGAGTACCAAATAAACGAGTTCTTGAGTTTGCTAAATATTTGCAAAAAATTAATAAGCGAACTTGGATACGTTATGTTGTTGTTCCTGGGTGGACTGATGATGATAATTCAGCACATCTGCTTGGTAAATTTATTGAGGGGATGGATAATATTGAGCGTGTAGAATTACTTGCTTATCATAAACTAGGTGCTTATAAATGGGATACGATTGGTGATAAATATAAGTTGGAAGGCGTTGAGGCTCCACCAAGAGAAACCCTTGATAGGATCCAAGGTATTTTAGAAAGCTATGGTCATTATGTTACATTTAGTAAATAGTTGATAGATTGTTTGATAAGAGGCGCATTCAATTGTGCCTCTTTTGTATCTATTGTAATCTTTTTCGTTTTATTGCACGTATAACAAAAATCCCACCCTCAAAAGCTAGAATGCAGACAGATAACCAAATAAATCCATATGATACAATATGTTCTGATGAAACTTTCTCATGCAAAAACAGTATAGAAATAACTGTTAGTAGTACTGGCTCTACATATCCTAATAAACCAAATAATCCCATGGGCAGTAAGCGACTTGCAACAAAATAGATTGCAAAAGCAATAGCCGTGATGATCCCCAAGGTTGGTATGTAAATCGGGAAATGAGAAAGATCACTAATTATTTTGTCTAAACGATAATTTAAGGCACAATATATAAGGCACCCTAGGAAGATAAAGAAAAAGTCAGAAAACGTGCCCACAATGCCATCTATTCGCAATTTGCGCCTTGTCATAAAGTAGATTGGATACCCCAAAGCAATAACAGCGGTTTCCCATGAGAAAGCACCAGTGATGTAAATTTCAATGGCAACGCCTAATACTGCAAGTGCAACAGCTATTTTTTGCAAGAAGCTGAGCTTTTCTTTATAAAAAATTTGCCCAGAAATCACCATTGCTAGTGGCAATAAAAAATAACCTAGCGATGCTGATAACCCATGTCCGTTAAGTGGTGCCCAAATAAAAATCATCATCTGTATTGTGAGCAAAACAGAAGAAAATAATAACCCCAATAAAAAAAGTGGTTGTTGTTTTATTCGTCTAAAAAGTGCAGTTATAACTGACCACTGTTTTCCAGCAATGATTAATATAACTATTGCAGGAAATGAAGTTAGTAATCGCCAACAAAAAATATCAACAACAGATAAGGAGTGTAACAAAACTGGGTAGTAATACAGTAACCCAAATAGACATGATGCCAGTATTGAAAGCGCTACACCTTTTATCATTTTTTTCACCTTTATTAATAAAAAAATAGCGCTAATAGATAGCGCTATTCTCTAAGATAATGTAAGTTATTTAATAAACTCAACACCATTCATATAAGGCACTAAAACGGATGGAACTTTAATTGAACCATCTGCTTGTTGATAGTTTTCCATAATAGCAACAAGTGTACGTCCAACAGCTAGACCAGAACCATTTAGTGTATGTACTAAATATGTTTTATTATCAGCTTTATTACGATAACGAGCTTGCATTCGGCGAGCTTGGAAATCCCACATATTTGAGCAAGAAGAAATTTCTCGGTATGTATTTTGAGCTGGTACCCATACTTCAAGGTCATAGGTTTTACAAGAGCCAAAGCCCATATCTCCAGTACATAACACAATTTTTCGATATGGTAATTCAAGTAATTGCAATACTTTTTCTGCGTGAGCAGTTAACTCTTCTAATGCCTTCATCGATTCTTCAGGCTTAACAATTTGAACCAATTCTACTTTATCAAATTGATGCATACGGATTAAGCCGCGAGTATCTTTACCGTAAGATCCTGCTTCAGAGCGAAAGCAAGGAGTGTGTGCTGTCATTTTTAATGGTAATACACTTTCATCAAGGATTTCATCGCGCACAAGATTAGTTACAGGCACTTCGGCAGTTGGAATTAATGCATAATTACTGCTTTCAGCTTCTTCATCAAGCGGTTTAGTATGAAATAAGTCACCTGCAAACTTTGGCAATTGTCCTGTTCCAAAAAGTGTTGCTTGATTGACTAAATACGGTACATAAATTTCGGCATAACCATGCTGTTCTGTGTGTAAATCTAACATGAATTGAGTAATAGCACGATGTAAGCGTGCGATTTGTGATTTCATAACCACAAAACGTGCACCTGTGAGTTTTACCCCTGCTGCAAAGTCAAGATCACCAAAGCGTTCTCCTAATGCAACATGATCTTGAATTGGGAAATCAAATTTTCTTGGTGTGCCAAAGCGTGAAATTTCAACATTATCATTTTCATCTTTTCCATCAGGAACAGAGTCATCAGGAATATTTGGGATAGTGGAAGCGATATCTTTAATTTTGCTTAGTAGGATATCAAGCTCTGCTTTAGCGCTATTGAGTTTTTCACCAAGTTTATTGACTTCTTCACGGACAGCTGTAATATCTTCGCCTCGTGCTTTTGCTTCACCAATTGCTTTTGAACGAGCATTACGTTCGGCTTGTAAGTTCTCGGTTTCAACTTGTAATACTTTGCGTTTTTCTTCTAAGTGACGAATCGTATCAATATCTAATTTAAATCCTCGACGTGCTAATTTATTAGCGACAAGATCCAATTCATTTCGGAGTAAATTTGGGTCCAACATAAATAGTGTCCATTATTAACTAGGGAATATCTTTCTACTTTATCGTTATTCTATTATAGAAAACAGAACATATAAATTAAAAAGTAGATTAATTTACCGATATTAAAATTTGTTAGCTTAGTATACTAGAATTATATTGGGATTCAACCGAAATGGCGACCAGAAGAACTTTAGGGAACTAGTAAAATATTATTTATTCAAATAGATAGACGATAAGCTGTTTTTTGATATATTAATCATATACAAATAAATATTTTTCATAATATCGGCTAGAGGGCTGTTTATCTTTGAATAAAAAGAAAATAAAAAGCATAAAGATGTTGTTATAATATAATTTCGAATTACTTAATATCGATATAATCATCAGATTATTTGATTATTTAGGATGATAATAGTAAGCACAGTGAATTAATCTCACAATATACATATACAGCTCATGGTAATTGAGATAGATTGAATAGGCTGTAGCTATTTTGTCCACGTTTTTGTTCTGATTTCTTCTTGAAGCTGTAATTTTGCAAACATCCGTTTAGGCTTGAGATTTTTCGCTTCTAACTCTTTTAAACATCTGATATCCGAAATTTCTAGATCATCGTATTTTTCCTCCATTTATAAAAAGTTGAATATCCCATATCTTATTTGAGGCAAAGCGCTTTAATTGAGAAACGTGCTTTAACTTTTTTAATATCGGTACGATTTGGTGCTTATCACCTTTTTCATATTCAAATTCTCTTTTACTTTTATTATAGACAATTTTCTACTTTTTAGAAGATAGTTATAATAAAGGGGGGAGTTTTTAGTTCCCCTTTTTATTCGTTTTATTGTATTTTAGTTTTTGGTTGATGTTGATGTAAGTAGGTTTCCTAAAAAAACTAATAAATATCAATAATGAAGTCAATATCTTGTTGTTCTTGTAATTTTACCCTTAACAATTCTTTAAGCTCTTTTATTAAGCTATTTAGTTCAAATATTTCTTTTTTTGTGAGTAGCCCTGTTTTTGATTTTAATTCTTTAATTCTTAAAATTTTTTGCTTGATATTTTTGCACATTATTTACACTCCTTTCATTATTTAAATTTACTATAACTTATTACTTTTTAAAAATATTTGAAAGATTTCAACGATCAGTAACATCAATTAATATAGGTTTTAGCTATCGTGCGCTATTTAATCGATCTGTAAAACCGATCATAATATACTACCAATTAAAATTGATTTAAAGAATAAGAAAAAGATAAGTTATGTTTTGGTAAAAATGTAGTAGATGATATCGTCGATTTTTATCAAAAAAATCAAATTGAATATAAAGAATTATGGAAAATATTAATCAAATTTTTAATATTTCAGTATCGGATTGTAATGATTCTGTAAATTGGTAGCTTGATTATAAATGGATAAATAGACGTGTTTATCGAGTATATTGTGAGTTAAGGCTTAACCTCAGAATAAAACATAGAAGCGTATTTTATTTCGAACACCAGAAAAGTTATCATATTTCTAATAAAAAAGGTGAATGTTGATTAATGGTTTTTATCAGTGATAGTAGCTGTAATCAACGTCGCTTTAGGACATTCAATGTCATCGATGGCTTTAATCGTGAGGCGTTAGAGATTGATATTGCAGTAAGCTTACCAGCGGGAAGAATTACCAAACTGGCTGAATATCTAGGGTATCCATTAAAAATACGGGTCGATAATGGACCAGAATTTACAGGAAAAACCTTTATAAACTGGGCTAAATCAC